>JACQXU010000007.1 GCA_016208545.1 Candidatus Uhrbacteria bacterium
AACGCAATCGCTACTTTTTCCTTGATCGTGAATGTCTTCTTCATACGAGGTCATTATACCCCTTCCTAAGGGGGAACCTGTGCTCCAAAGACTGTCTAATTTTCCCCGACCATTATACTAGCGCAACGATCTCGTTTGTTGGAAAGCCATAATTGAAAACGAACTGGCTCTGACAGGCAAATACATCAACATCGACAACGACAGGACAGAGACCAGCTTCTTTGACCACTCTCACGTACTCATCAACATTGGTTTTTGGCGCATACACAAGCAAAACTCTCATGTGACTTTGTCCGACTTTGGGATCGAGTATTCTAACATTCCAATAGACATTATTGATGTCAAATGGAATGTACTGCTCTACCTCGTATTGAGCAGAGAACTGCAACTGTTCTTGGGTCATCTTTGGAATGCACAAGTGCTTTATGACTGTCGAGAAACCCGACATTGAGAGTGCGCACTTCGCGCCTGCGCACCAGTTCACTCTTGCCAATTCGCTAAGCCTGTTTGAAACGGTTCTGAAGTCGCGTATTACGCCGTTTTCAATCGCACCGGCTGGCAAAGCTGAGAGATCGAATCGAACGAGTTCCAAACCTGAACCAGACTTCTTCAGCCGGCACAGTTTGATCGAGGTCGATCCTATATCAACCCCAACTAGCAGTTGACGACCCATGACCGCATCTATTGCGCGACGAAAGATTGACATTCACACTTCCTTTCTTGTCGTGAAAAGCCACAATAAAAGATTAAACTAGAGATAGACTTTGGTCAAGTAAAAATTGGCGTTTTTGAGAAAATTTGGGCATAATACTTATAAATAGTTAGCCACTAGCTGTTAGCCATTAGCCGTTAGGCAACAAAACGCATTTTTAAAGCTAAAAACTGTATGAGATCTTTTAGACTTTCACTTAGCGCATTTGTTTTGATCCTTGTAACTTATTTTTTATTTCTTAAATTTCCGCAATCCTTAAACAACAAAGATCAAAAACCAACTGTTGCCGCGACGCTTTTTCCTCTTTATGATATTGTAAAAAATATTGCCAGCGATGAAATTAATGTTGTTTTGATTTTACCTCCTGGAGCCAGTCCTCACACATTCGAACCAACTCCGAAAATTTTAACTGAAATCGAACAAGCAAAAACTATTTTTGCAATCGGTTACGGACTCGATGATTGGTCAGCAAATCTATCACAAAATTCTCAAAATACTGTGATAGTTGATAATGGAATTGAATTGCGTGAATCTGATCCTCATTATTTTTTAACAGGTGAAAGTGCAATTCAGATTTCAAAAACAATTGCAGATTCACTCAAATCAACTTTTCCTGAATTTGGAAACGCGATAGATCAAAATCAAAAAAATTATCAAATCGAACTTGAAAAAATGGATGAAAAAATTAAAACTGAATTAGCCAGTGTGAAGAACCGCGAGATCATCACATTTCACGATGCATGGTATTATTTTGCAGAAGCTTACGGTTTGAATGTGGCAGGAACATTCGAGCCTACTGTTGGTCGTGAACCAACACCACAGTATCTTGCAGAACTATCGCAAAAAATTAAAGAAACCAAAGTTCGCGTTCTCTATGCCGAACCACAATTTTCAACTCGCGGCATGGAGGCGTTTTTACAGGATCATAATGTATCAATCGCAACAATCGATCCTGAAGGTGGAGGGATCGAGTCAACTTCCTTCATAAACATGATGTTTTACAATGCACGAACAATCTCACAAAATCAATAATCAACATCCGATGATTCAAGTTAAAAATTTATCGGTTGATTATGGTCGTCAAACAATTCTGTCTGATGTTTCTTTTGAGATACAACGAGGTGAAATAGTTGCTGTAATCGGTCCAAACGGCTCCGGAAAAACTACTCTTATTCGAGCTATGTTAGGATTAATACCTTCTAACGGAAAAGTTTTAATTGATGGTGAGCCAGCGTCTCACATTCGATCTCAAATCGGATATGTTCCACAAAAATTTCAATTCGATAAGGATTTCCCTATCACTGTCAAAGAATTTCTCGATTTGCCAAAGCCACATGTTCACAAACTGGAACACGCAAAAAAACTTAAAGAGGTTGGCCTTGACTCTTCAATTCTAAACGAATCTCTCGGATCGCTTTCTGGCGGACAATTGCAAAGAGTTTTGATTGCTCAAGCAACGATTCATCATCCAACTTTGCTAATTCTTGATGAACCTTCAACAGGAATTGATATTGTTGGTGAAGAACAATTTTATAATTTACTGAAAGAACAACGCGATCAGCACGGCACAACTGTAGTTCTTGTTTCACACGATATCGCTGTTATCTCAAATGTGGTTGATCAAGTAATTTGCGTAAATAAACGATTGGTTTGTTTTGGTCCGCCAAAACAGGCGCTCACTCAAGAAAAACTCTCGGAGTTGTATAACAAAACTGACACTTCGGTTTATTTTCATCATCGGCATTATTAAGTATGGATATTTTGGAATTTTTACAATTTCCATTCATGCAAAGAGCGTTAATCGCTGGAATTTTGCTTGGAGTTCTTTTGGCGTCTCTTGGTATTTTTGTAACACTTCGCAGAATGGCGTTTTTTGGAGAAGGAATCGCGCACGCGTCTCTTGCTGGAATTGCAATTGCGGTTTTGGCTGGCTTAAATCCATTGCCTGTTGCAATAGTTTGGTCAATTATTCTTGCTTTTCTTATTTTTGTGCTTGAACAAAAAACGAAACTTCCGATTGACACAGTGATCGGTATATTTTTTACTTCAGCAATGGCACTTGGAGTTGTGCTGATGAATTTTACAACAGGATATCAACCGGAACTTATGTCATTTTTATTTGGAAGCATCTTGTCTGTTTCTTTCGCAGATTTAATTACAATCGCTATCTCGACCATCGTAATTATTACTTGGCTTATTTTTTCACGGCGGCAAATTACATTTCTTTCTCTCTCTGAAGAACAAGCAATCGTTAGCGGAGTGCCGGTTCGTTTACAAACAGCGGCGCTTTATGTCGCTCTTGCAATTGCGACAGTTCTTGGAGTAAAAATTTTGGGTATTATTCTTGTTTCAGCACTTCTTATTATTCCGCCGGCCATCAGCCGTTTACACGCAAAAAGTTTTCGTTCGCACTTGATTCTAGCTGTTTTGTTTTCTGAAATTATTATTGTGCTTGGTTTGGCGCTTTCGTTTTTTTTCGATCTTCCATCAGGCGCGACAATAATCCTCGTCGGCGCTTTTCTTTTTCTTTTTTTACTGCTTTTTTCAAGTCAATAGAGTAATTATTAAGTATCCACAAACAGTATGTCTATTCATATATTTCCTTTTAAAAGCATTATATGCGACAAAAGTTCGTATATTTACTAGCTGTGGCGACATCGCTTTGCTCTGCCGCCACAACGGCCGGCGGCTTCGCCACCTGTTGTGCTCCGTCGTTGCGACGTCGCACAACAGGCGGCTATCCAAAATAAAAAGACACCTGTAACATTAAAACATCAGGTGTCTTTTTACTTCGGATCAGCCGCCGGCCGTTAGCTGAAATAACAAAAAGCTCATGAATATTTATTCTTAATTAAAACACTATGCCAAAAGAAACATGGGGACATCGAGAAGAAAAGTCCTCGCCAAGACCAAGTGCAGAAGAAATAAAGAATAAGGCGGTAGCTATTTTTGCTGATCGTAATAAAGCGTATCTTTCCAAAGTGATTGAGGCGGCTATTGCTGCAGAAAACATGACCGCAGATCAATGGCGGAGTAAGTATAGTGATCAATACAGGCAAGATAGAGATACGCTTTTCCATGGCTATATAGAAGAAGATTTTAGAACGTTACAAGCAGAGTTAAAAACCCGCCAAACATCGCATACACGCGGCCGTTAAACGAAATTTTGGGCAACAAATAATTTTGAATATTTTGATTGGGCTCTTTTCAATTTTTTTTTTGAAAAAGAAGAACGCGCCACCCGAGGAAGCTCGAATGGCGTGGTGAGCAGAGCGGCAGGACGCTCTGCTTGTTGTCGAGTTGCTCCGTGACCTCACGTTTGATCCTCAACTCCTCGTTACGGCTGAGTCCAAGCACCTTCGCCATGCCGTAGAGTCTGTAGTTCGCCGTATTCACGTAGACCTGATCCATGAAATCCCACGTTAACGAGTGCGAATGATTATACTTTCTCTTGAGCTTATTCCACTTCCGAAGATAGACCAACAATGCCCTGCGGCAGTTGGCGAGCCCCTGTTTCACTGTCGCGTTCATCGCTTTTCCTCTTCTTATTGATCACCGAAGTGTTACTACTTATACCACAACAACGCAGGCATGTCAAACTCACGTAAGCGTCTTTATCTCTCTGTAAACCACCAATAAAAAATTTCACGCGCGAGTGGGACAGCGGCATCAGTGCTTTCGCCGCCGTTTTCAATAATAATTGTCAAAGCGATTTCTGAATTTTCGTATGGAGCGAAACCTGTAAACCATGAATGATATTTTTCGTGTCCTGGCGCTTGGGCTGTTCCAGTTTTTCCAGCAACAGAAACAGGTAATATGCTCAATAATCGCGCGCTTCCATCTGTCACAGCGCGACGCATTCCATGCCGAACAACGGAAAGTGAATATGAGTCTAGCGATTCAAGTGTTGTGGTTGAAGTTTCCAAAGGCACATCGTTTATTTTTTCCAAAACATGAGGTCTAACATCTAAACCGTTATTTGCAATCACGCCAGTCGCGTGCGCCATTTGAATCGGCGTTGTTAAAAAATCGCCCTGCCCGATTGCCAGATGATAAGTGTCTCCAACGTACCATCTTTCACCTTTAACTTCTTCTTTCCACTCTTTTGAAGGCAAAAATCCATCAGCTTCGGACGGAAGATCAATTCCTGTTGGTTTTCCAAAACCAAAACGACTTGCATAATTTGTGATACGGTCAACACCCAAACCAATCCACTCATCAAATCCGCCTCCGATTATGTAAAAAAAAGTATTTACTGATTCAGCGATTGCTTTTCGAACGTCAGTGATTCCGTGTCCGCCGGATTTCCAATCTGGAAAAAACCACTCGTTGATTCTTAAACCGCCAGTTGATAAGAATGAAGTACGTTCTGAAATTATTCCTTCCGCGAGCGCGGCATAAGCGATGATCGGTTTTAAAGTTGAACCAGATGGAAATTCACCGGCGAGCGCGCGGAAAAAAAGCGGCTGATCAGGATCACTTGTTAATTTTTGATAAGTATCTTCTTCAATTCCCTGCGCGAATAAATTATTATCAAAAGTTGGCAAACTCACAAGCGCGTAAACTTCCCCGTTTTGCGGATTCAATGCAACGACCGAACCTCTTGTCGAACCAACAGCCTGCATTGTTGTTGTAAGCCGAGTTTGGATAAATTTTTGAAATTCAGAATCAATGGTGAGAGTAATATTTGCACCAACAACAGGATCGGCGCGAGAAATAACAGACAATTCTTTTCCACGCGCATCAACTTCGGTGATTATTTCTCCAGACTTTCCTCTCAAAAGTGATTCATCCGAAAGTTCAACGCCTGTTTTGCCAATCGTATCAATGGGTCTGTATCCTTGTTCACTCCATTTAGTGACATCTTCGGACGTCATTTTTCCTGTGTATCCAAGTACATGAGAAAGCGACGTAATTGTTTGAGGATAACGTCGCAAAGTCGAAGTTTGCAAATGAAAACCAGGAAAATTTTTCACCTCAATCGCAAGTTGCATTGCGCGTTCAAAAAGAATGTTTCTTTTGACAGGAACTGCTTCTGTTGGAGTGTTTGAAAATTGAGTCATGAGTAAATCTAAATCTGTCCGTTGAATTCCAGCCATTTCACTGACTTTATTAAACAATGTGTATCGTTCATTTACATCTTTTGGAAGATCAGCAATGGTCATCGTTAATATAAACGATGGAATATTTTCAGCAAGTAGAATTCCATTTCGATCGTAAATCAATCCGCGTTGAGGAATGAGATGTTCAATTCGATAACGATTCGATTCAGCAAGCGCTAGAAAATGATTGCCTTGAAAAATTTGCAATTGAATAGATCTTCCAAGAAACAAAAAAAGGGTTAGGAAAAAAATCGCAAGCGCAATATGCAAACGTTTTTGGGTGATGACGGATCCAATACAACGAGTATTTGGCAGAGGCTCGAAAACTGTTACACCATGGCGATCAACAAGTTTGTCGAACATTCCGTCTTCTTGCAAAACAAATAATTTAGAACCTTTGCGAGACATTTGTAGACGTTTTTAAAAAAACAAAAATTTTTGGTGCAGTGTAAAATAAAATTCCAACAATAATCATAAGCATAACTAAGCGTTCAAAATGCATTTGCAAAAAAATAGGCCATTCAAAAGATGTCATAAAAGATTCAACAATAACAAGCGCGGCGTAACTACTTAAAGAGCAAGCCATAACTCCATAAAAAGATCTGTTTGAAAAAAGATGTCGTGCTGTTGTCACCGCTATCAATGTCGCGATTGCGGTAGAAATTGTGTAAAAAGGAATATCGTTCATATTCATCAAATCAATTAAAAATCCGTATCCGATCATCCATCCAATTCCATCATAAATGTTTTGATTTTGAATTAAATAAACACTCAAACCAAAAACAATCGGAATTGTTGAAAAAATTGATGGCAATGAACTGATAAAACTCGTCTCTATAAAAAACGCAACAAAAAATAATACAGCGGAAATTGCAACACGAATCATAATCCTTTTTGAATTAAAACCTGTACAATTGAATACTGCCTAGAATCAACAATGGGCTCGATAATCGCTTCCAAAAAAGGCGCATTCTCTTCTGGACGAACGTCATTTATAATTCCAATCAACAAACCGGATGGAATCTTTTGTTCAAGACCGGATGAAACAACTAAATCATTGACTTCAATTTTTGTTTCTTGAGGAATAAACTTCAAACGAAGCAAATTCCCTGTCATTCCCTCTGCAACACCAATTGTTTGTGATTTGTTTAAAAGACTCACCGCAGTTGCAACAGCTGGATCGGAGAGCGTTCGAACAGTTGCGCTTTTTTTTGTTACCGAAGCAATTTTTCCTATTAGCACACCATCTTTTACAATAACTGGGTCACCGATTTTTATTCCATCTTGTTCCCCATGATCAATTAAAAATGTGGAAATTTCAGTTGAATTGGAACGGGCGATGACAGACGCTGTCAAAAATGACACATCAGTGCGTTCAACATAATTCAGAGCCTCTTTCAGTTCCTGATTCTCTTTCTGTGTCTGTTCAAATTCAGTTTTGTCAATCGCAAGCGAAATTAAACGATTTTCAAATTCAGCATTATATTGTTGTTTATAAAGCCAGGTTCCTGCTTTTGCGAGCGGACGTTGAATAATATGAAATCCTCTTTCAATCCAGCCTCTTGTAAATACGAGCAAAAACGCAACAAAAATTCCAATAAAAAATAATCTGGTCCGACGCTTCATAAGATATTCCCTTCAGTTGCAGAAGGAAGCGAAATGTCTTTTAACAAATCTTCCTGATCGAGCAGAAATCCAGCGCCGCGCACAACCGATGTTAATGGGTCGTCTGCAATTCGAACCGGAATAGCGGCCTGTCTCGAAATTAATTTATCAAGTCCGCGAAGCAAAGCGCCACCGCCGGTTAGAACAATACCGCGTTCATAAATATCAGCGACGAGTTCTGGCGGAGTTATTTCAAGAACAGCTTTTATATTATCGACTATAGTGCGGATAGAACGCTCCATTGCCTCTCGAATTTGAGTATCATTCACGATGATCTCTTTTGGGAGACCTGTGAGCAAGTCTCTTCCACGCATTTCAATTTCAAGAGGATCATCTTGTTCGATCGCTGTTCCAATTCGCATTTTAACTCTTTCTGCGACTCGCTCGCCTAACAGCAAATTAAAAACATCGCGCGCGTATTGAATAATATTTTTGTTCAACTCATCACCTGCAATCGGCAGAGACTTCCAAGTTACAATTCCTGCAAGTGACATAACAGCGATTTCAGTCGTCCCTCCGCCGAGATCAACAACCATCATTCCTACAGATTCTGAAAGCGGAAGACGGGCTCCAAGTGCCGCAAGCATTGGATTCTCAACCAAAAAAACCTGACGCGCGCCAGCAGAAATGGCGGCATCTTCAATTGCTTTGCGTTCGACTTCTGTTGTTTCAAGAGGGACACCAATCACGACTCGAGGACGAGGAATAATCGTAAAAGATTCTGAATGAACGCGATCAATAAAATATTTTAGCATTTTTTCAGTTACTTCAAAATCAGAAATTACTCCTTTTGTGAGCGGTTTTGTCATTTCAATGTGCGGTGGATTTTTTCCAAGCATGTCCTTCGCGTCTTTTCCGACAGCCAGAATTTGATTTGTACGAATGTTAACGGCAACAATCGAAGGCTCATTTATTACAATACCGCCGTCTTTTGAATAGACAAGCGTGTTTGAAGTGCCAAGATCAATTCCAAGATCTTTTGAAAATCGTCCAAGAAACTTGTTAAACATATCTGCCTAGATTCTACTTTACAACAAAAACAACGGCAAGTGCTTGCTTGGATAGTTTTAGTGTTCAAACAGTTAATTATGACGATTCAAAAAGAAAAGTTCAACAAGAGAAAAAAGTAATACAATAAGAACGGATGACCACCATCTCAAAAGGTCGAATGAAAGAAGAAACATGGCACTAACAAAGAGTCCAGTAAAAATTATGCTCTGCCTAAGCGCTCGAACTGTTTGACGATAAGGCAAACCGTCTGGATGAATCCATAAACGCAAGACTGTTCCAAAAAGAGCAGTGGTCCCAAGAAATGCTATGGAAAATGTAAAATAAAAAAGTGCATAACCAATGAAACCCGTTGAAACTGGATCAGTTGTATTTAATACAAAAACCCAACCGATCCACGCCGCAACAGTTGCAAGCGTCATTATTATTAAAAACCAGCGAAACGTCATAACTTTCTTGTTATTTTATATCTCACACCGCGAATGTTTTGTTGCGGAAATTTCGAAAGGATAAAATCTGTGATTTTTTTTTCATTTTCAGAAACAAACTGCGATGTTGAAGAATGCGCGCTTGCAATTGTTAAAATATTATCCTTAAACGAAACAGCTTTTGAATCTGTTCTGAATTCAACTGGCAGAACACGATCGATCGCTTCGTTTGCCTTTGCAACAATTTGAGTTGCTGTAACTTGTGTTGAAACATTTGCGCGTTTGATTGCGTTTGTGAGTAGATCGCGGAGAGGTGTGAAAGGCATAAAGTCATTTTAGCTTATATCTGTCTAAATTCACAAATATCAGCGAAATCACAATGCTTGCATTGGAAACCAGGGGTTGGTGGAAAATTACTTTCTCTAATTCGTGCCACTCGATCAACAATATCTTCTTGCAGACGCAATAAATCATCATCGGATCCTAAAAATGAAACAGTGGAATTATTTTCCAAATATACAAACGAAAGTTTTTTTACATTCATTCCAAGAACATCACGAGCCGCAAGCTGATATAGCCACAATTGTTCCTTATCAAATCGTTCAAGCTGTTTTTCCGTTTTTGGATTTCCGGTTTTGTAATCTATGATTTCAATTCCGTCTTCAAAACGATCAATCCGATCCATTCTGCCTTTCAAAATTATATCTCCAATTTTGTAAGTGTAACCCTGTTCAAGCGCGATTGGTTCTGGCTGTTTTTCTTTCAAAGATGAAATGTATGAAACAAGTTGTTCCCTTCCTTTTTTTCGATATTGTTCGCGCACTTTGTCGTCTGGATACCAATCGTCTTGCCAACAAGTGTTATAAAATTCAATAAGTTCATCAATACCAACAAGTAAACCATCTTTCGGAGCTGTCTTTTTTTCTTTTTCAAAAAGAGAAGTTTGCCGCTGACCGTTTCTCTCCATCCACGCCAAAAAATATCTATGAAGAGTGTTGTGCATTGTTTTACCAAATGAAAATGTCCATTTGCCCAAAACCGGTACGCGTAAAATATGTGCAAACTTGTATTGCAATGGACAAGTTTGAAAAGCCGCGAGTTGAGTAAATGAAAATCGTTTTGGAGTGTATGAACGAAGACTTTTTTGTTCTTCTAGTTCAACGACTGTTTTTTCATCATCAAACAATTCAATTATTTTTTCCTCTTTACCGCCACGACTTAAGCCGTGGGCTACCTGACCAACTTCCTCCAAAAACCGAGACAATTTTCGACTTCTCGCACCGCCATAATCCTCGGCTGATGTAAAAAACAAACCTTCTTTTGCTCGAGTCATTGCAACATAAAATAAACGCCGTTCTTCCTCAAGATGATTAAGTGCGGAGTCAAATGTTTTTTCGTTATTCAAAAATTCATCAGGAAGAGGTATGGCCTCGCCGCGGCGTTGAGTTGGAAATTTACGATCAACCAAATTCACAACAAATACATATCGAAACTCTAAACCTTTTGCCGCGTGAACCGTCATAATTCTTACCATATCAGGACCGGCTTCCAAATCCACAGCAAGAGATCCTTCTTCGCCCGCATCTCGTTCAAACTGAAATTCCGCTAAAAATTCATGAAGTGTTTTGTGAGACGCTCTGCCTTCAAACGATTTCAGCCGCTGAAAAAATTGCTGAAGATAGCCGAAAACTTCTTGTTTGCGCACATCAGATTGTTTATTAATCACATCAAGATAACCTGACGTTTTCAATATATCCAAAAAAATTTCAGTTACACATTTTGTGGTTGATGTTTTCTGAATTGTATTTATAAAAGACAAAATACGATCGTTGGAAGATGTTTTTGTCATCAGCATCGCATCAAATAAACTTTTTCCTTTCCGCTGTGCCAAACGATTCAACTCCGCAATCGTAAGAGCGGGAAACGACCACATCGGCAAAGTCAAAATTCGATACAAACTTGGACTGTCGTGTGGCTGATCAATCACTCGCAAAAGCGCCATCAAGTCCAAAATAACAGACTTATTGTAAAGCCCGCTAAGCGCCAAAAACTGATATGGAATGTTGTGACGTTCAAGCGCATTCGCAAAATCCGCTCCAGCAGAGTTTGATCGAACCAAAATCGCGAAATCATTCCACACGCTTTGAGAATCAGACTCTTTCAACTCCAAAATTTTTCTAACAACAGTGACGACTTCTTCTTGTGAATTTCCGCAATGAATGTGATCAATTACACCTGTGTTTTCTTTGTGAGCAATAAGTTTTTTCGACAAAACACGTTCTGTCTGCGCTTCAAGACGATTCGGATTATTGTGCTGAATAAACGCGTGCGCTTTGTCCAAAATCGATTGAGCACTTCTATAATTTCGCGTTAATACAACACGAGCCGCATCGGGATAATCCGTTTCAAAACGAAGAATGTTTTCAATTGACGCTCCACGAAATTTATAAATCGCTTGGTCATCATCACCAACAACTGTGATGTTTCGATTTGGTTCGGAAATCATTTTAATAAATTCATATTGAGCCGAGTTTGTGTCCTGAAATTCATCAACAAGAATAAAACGATATCGTTCACGAACTTCACGCAAAACATTTTGACGATCTTTCAAAAGACGAATCGCAAATAAAATAAGATCACCGAAATCGAAACTGTCATGTGAAAGTAAAATCTGTTGGTATTTGTGATACGCTGACGCAAGTTCGTTTATTCTCTTAAGCTCGCCAACACGATCGTCGCTTGATTGCAAGGAATCAGTATCAGCCTCAAGTTTTTGAACTAGCGACAAATAATCATCAGACGAAATCGCGCGATCTTTTGCTCTAGAAAAATGTTGTAACAAAGCTTTGAGATATTTTGTCGGATTACCAAGCGGACGATAATAGTCAAGTTCAAATTCATCAAAATGCTGACGAGCAATAAGCCATGCGTCGAGTTCTGTGAGTAAATGAAAATCCGGCGAAAGTCCAATTTGAGTTCCGTAATCGCGAAGTAGTCGTTCACAAAATGAATGGAACGTCGAAATTTGAAGATCAACATAGCCGTAAGGCAAAAGCAAATCAACGCGTTCTTCCATTTCATTTGCCGCTTTGTCAGTAAAAGTGAGAGCCAATATTTGTTCAGGCTTTGCAAGTTTTTGTTCAATAAGCCACGCAATGCGACGCGTTATGACAGTTGTTTTTCCGGTTCCAGCGCCAGCAACAATCATAAGCGGACCGTTTGTGTGAATAACGGCCTGAATTTGCTCTGGGTTTAGATCGTGAAGAAGAGAGGACATATGGACCGGATAAGTTTAACAAAGTTTTCTCACCTTACCAAGGGTAGTAAAAGAGCGGTAGCACTATAGACATCATTTGGGGAAGTATTAAAAAAGCACCCAAGTTGGGTGCAGTGAGAGATCCGCTACTTTTTCCTGACATCGCGACGTCCACGTTCGAGGTCGTCTTCGTTTCCATTATGGTAAGGTTTGTCGTCCTGGGCGCCGCCAAGTCCATCGTACATTTCGGCCGGTACAGAATCGTCGGCGGCTCCAGGATCTCCGTCGTCCTGCCTGTAGAGAACTTTAGCTTCGTAGAATTGGTACCACCCATCCCATTTCGTGTCATTAACGCTGAAAAAGATCGGACAGATCGCGCCAGTGGCACGAAGCATGCAGGAGACATTGTTGTGTCCAAGCTCCTTCAGAGCACACATTCCGCGAATCATGTAGTCGAGCTGATCCACAAGGCTAATGTAGCCATCCCGCAGAAACTTGCACTGAAAGTCTGTGACCAGAACGATCGGAAGTTCCGGACGAAGTTTCGCGACCGTCGAGATCTGCTGAATCAGAAACCTATGAACTGCTGAGGCTGCGTACGACTCCGATTCCGAAACCGGAACCAGCTGTGTGGCTCCAGAGTTCACAGCGAAGATGACGGAATCCGGAGAGAAAACACAGAAATCGCGAATTACGTGCTCACAGCACGTAATGATGATGGCTTCTCCGAGCTTATAGCCCGGACCGCCAACGTCCTTCAGAACGCACTTTCTGATCATATTTTGCAAGAATCCACGATCCGTTTTGTCAGCATCAAGTTTGGTCATGACCCTTCTCTCCTTTTGCTTATTCTCTTGGAATAAGCTCAAATGAGCTTACTGTAATATCACTATTTTGTCAAGAATTTGTACACTTACCCTTATG
>JACQXU010000008.1 GCA_016208545.1 Candidatus Uhrbacteria bacterium
TTGTGACTGGCTTGTTTTTCACTTAGAAAAATCCTCAATGTATCTACAGATACATTTGCGGTTTTTCTGAGTTGCAAAACCGCGCCATTCATCAATTTTTCTTGGGTTCTAAGTATGATTTTGGGATGTGATGTCTATAATTTTGTATGGCTACGAAAAAAACTGTAACTTCAAAACGACTCGAAGTAAAGAAAAAAACTGAAATTCCACGTTCTGAACTCGGGCGCGCGATTCCGATTTTATTGTATCGGCGAATTGCACTTACGTTTGTAATTCTTGTTACCGTCTCGCTCATAGTTGTTTTGTATCTTTCAACAATGCAGGCAGTAATTAGAGTTCAAGCTGTTTCAGAAGAAGTCGAAGCCGACTTTTTTGTGCGAACAACTGAAATTGCAACTTCAGACAGCGAAGTTCAGGGTGAAGTTCAAAGTGGAACTCTCGAAAAAACAAAAATTTTCACTCCAACCGGCACATCACAGACAGAAGTTGAATATCAAGCAGTCGGGGAAGTTACAATCACAAACGAAATGTCATCAGCACAGCCGCTTGTTGCGACAACTCGTTTGCTTTCGCCAGATGGAATGCTTTTTCGTCTGAAAAAAGGCGTAACAGTGCCTGCGAAGGGAAGTGTAAAAGCGGAAGTTTATGCTGATCAAAAAGGCGCAAGCGGAAACATTGCTCCAACAACTTTTACGATTCCAGGTTTATCGCCTGCTAAACAAAAGCTGGTTTACGCAAAATCTGATGTAGCTTTTATTGGCGGAGTACAATATAAATCTGTTTTATCTCAAGAGGAAATAGATCAAGCTGTTGAATCCTTAAAAGCAGAAATTCTTGAAGACGCAAAATCGATTCTGCGATCTGAAACAGAAAAAACGTACGATGGAGAAACATTTTTTGTTGATATCATTAAAAAAGAAATCAATGCCAAAGCCGGAGATGAAGTCGGTGTGTTTAATGTGACGCTAAGCGTTGAAATTTCTGGAGTTTTTTATGATAACACAGCGCTCACAAAAATAATTGAAAAGAAATTGTATGAAGGAATTGAACAAGGCAAAGAATTTGTTGATCTTGGAGCGTCAGAGCGAAAAATTATTGTCGAACAAGTTAATGTAAAACAAGGCATTGTGCGTTTGCACGTCATTCAAGTCGGCCGAGCGATTCCGTCGCGTGTTAATCAAGCATTCCATGTCGGACGATTTGTTGGAATGAGTGAGTCGGAAGTTCGCGAATTACTCGTTAAAGAAGGTTTGGCAGAAAACGTCAAGGTTCAATTTTTTCCATTTTGGGTGCGCACGATCCCGCAGTTGAAGGATCATGTTTATATTGAAATACAATAGTTCAAACAGTGTCAACGGTGCCATGTCTCCGGGCCATCGGACTGTCGCCGCTGTTCCCTACGACATGGCACTGTTGCCACTGTGGGCTCGAAGCTCAGAGCCATTTTTTGACTTATTTTCGTTTTGAGATAGATTGTTTTGTCATGGTCAACACAAGGAGCAAACCATGGAATGGCGCGAGGAAAACGGGGTTATTTACTTTTCTTTTACTTCCGACGGAACGACCGGCGAGGAGTGGCTCGAACGTTTTGGAACTTTCCGTGTATCAAACTCTGCTGTGATAGTTCTTCGCTCGAAAGACTTCATTCCAACAAGTGACGTCACAATCAATATCGCTGTAATGATGGGAGAACTTTTCACGACTGACGACCGTATTACGAAAAAGATTCGTGAAGAGGCGGCAAGAATGACTTTTTCGACTCCCAACGCCGAAGTTGCGTGTCTTATGGTTAAGAACATGGTTAGTGGAGATTTGATTCGTATGGGTTTGGGGCGTATCATTATTACGCACAATCCCATCTATATTTCACCGAGTAAGCCAAGACTTCTCATGATCGCTGACTCTTGTAATGGTCTTTGGCTTGATGCGTATTTGGGAGATCCTGAAAGCAGGTACCAAATGTCCACAGGTTTCGCATTCACTGTCTCCTCCACCGCGACATGATCCTCGTGTTTCTCTGGCTCTGTGCAACTTCGCACAGAGTTTTTTGTTTTGATTGTTTTGATTTGCCAATTAGTTTCCTGGACGGTATTATTTCCTATAACCTTATAACCCTTCCACCTTACAACCCTCTAACCCTATATCCTTACAACCCTACTTATGACCGATCTTCACGCAATGCGACATACTGCCGCGCATGTTCTTGCCACGGCTGTTGAACGACTTTATCCAGGAGCAAAATTTGGTGTTGGGCCTGTTGTTGAAAACGGATTTTATTACGACATCCTGTTTCCAGAACCGATTTCTGACGAAGCTCTAAGTGTGATTGAAAAAGAAATGAAAAAAATCATTTCTGAAAAACACGAGATGGTTCGAGAAGAAATTTCGCTTGACTCAGCTGTTGAGTTTTTCAAAAATCGCGGACAAGATTTTAAAGTTGAACTTTTGAAAGATTTGAAAGAAAAAGGGACGACAAAAATTCAAACAGATGAAGCGCAAGATATTGACGCGGATCGTCCAGATATCGCGATTTTATATCATACTGGAACGTTTACTGATCTTTGTCGTGGTCCGCACATCGAAAACGTTAAAGACGTTGGTGCGTTCAAACTCTGGAAAATCGCAGGCGCTTATTGGCGCGGCAATGAAAAAAATCCTCAAATGCAGAGAGTGTACGGTCTTGCTTTTGAAACCCAAAAAGAACTCGACGAATATCTAAACATGCTTGAAGAAGCAAAAAAGCGCGATCATCGAAAATTAGGAACAGAATTGGAACTATTTACAATTATTGATGAAGTCGGGCCAGGTCTTCCACTTTTTTATCCAAAAGGAGCAATTTTGCGCCGTTTAGTTGAAAATTTTATTATTGAACAGCAAGAAAAAAGAGGATATGTTCCGATTTGGATTCCTCATATTACAAAAGGACGTTTGTACGAAATTTCAGGACATTTGCAAAAGTACGACGCAATGTATCCGCCAATGGATTTACCTGACGAAGCGCAATATTATCTCAAACCAATGAATTGTCCGCACTTCATGATGCTTTATAAATCAACAACGCATTCGTATCGCGATATGCCTCTGCGATGGACTTGTACAACAACAAATTATCGTTATGAAAAAAGCGGGGAACTGACAGGATTAACTCGCGTGCGTTCACTAACTCAAGACGATTGTCACGTTTTTGCAAGACCTGATCAGATTGAACAAGAAATAAATTTGATGTTAGACATGGTTGATGAAACTTATCGCGCTTTTGGTTTCAAAGATTTTTGGGTTCGCGTTTCAACAAGCGATCCAAACAATCGAGAAAAATATATTGGCGATCCAAAAATTTGGGAAGAGTCCGAGGCGGCTCTTTCGCGTTTGGTTGAAGGACGTGGTTGGAAAAAGGAAATCGGCGTTGGAGAAGCGGCTTTTTACGGCCCTAAGCTTGATTTTATGGTTAAAGATGTAATTGGACGTCCTTGGCAACTGTCCACAATTCAACTTGACATGAATTTACCTGAACGGTTTGAGCTTGAATACGCTGATTCTGACGGAAAAGTGAAACGTCCGGTTGTGATTCATCGCGCGATTCTTGGTTCAACAGAACGGTTTCTTGGAATTTTAATTGAACATTACGGCGGTGCATTTCCGATGTGGCTTGCGCCAGTACAAATTCGTTTAGCGACAGTTAGCGAAGATTTTGTTTCGTTTGCGCAAAAGTTGAAAGATGAACTCACTGATGCTGGTTTGCGAGTTGAGTTGGATTCTTCTGATTTGAAAGTCGGAAAGAAAATTCGCAATTCGGCAATGATGAAAATTCCATGGACGATTGTGATTGGTGAAAAGGAGACTCAAGCCGAGCCGTTTGTAGTGAATGTTTTTGGTCAAGAAGAAAATTTGACAATCGATCAGGCAAAATTGATTCAAGCCGCACAAGACTTGAGCAAATAAAAATAATCAAATCGTTCGAACTCTTCTGTTTTTTGTCATACGTCAGAAGTCAGATGTCAGATAGATTCGATATATTTGTGATGTGCTTTTGCGAGTTTGTTGAACAATTTTACGCGATCTGTTTTTGTTCCGAATAATTTTCCAAATGCTCCGCGCGAATCTTTCACATCAAGCATCTCTTCAAAACTCGCTGGCAAACCTTCGTCTTTTAGATCGAGTTTTCTAGCAATGAGCGCGGTTCTAAGTTCATCGAATGAATGTTCCCATGTAAACAGATCTTCCGAATTTTTCACTATTCCTGCTTTGATAAGATCTTGAACATCAACTTCTATTTTTTGCTCTTCAGGTTCTTCAGGTAATATATCTTCTTCAGCAACTACTTCAATCGGTTCTTTAGGTTTTGTTTCACTTTGTAGTTCTGTTGTTATGTAATTCATCCATTCGTCTAGAATATATTTTGTTGATTCTGAAATTTTTGATTTAGTTTCCTTTTCAAACATCCCTTTGATTACTTCCAAAACTCTGTCTGGATTTTGAGCGTATAGATCGCGCAACTGTTCAAACAATGCAGTTTTAGCGGTCGCAGGTTTTTCATTTGGATCAAAATTAAGCACAACTCCAGATTTTTCAAGATCTGCGATTCCTTTCGTTATTCCTTCTGCCATTTTTTGTGCACTTTCTAAAATCGTGCGCTTTTTTTCGCGATCAGCCATCAATTTCGCGTGTTCTGTTTCCGCTTCTTTTGTTGCGGGTTTTTTATCAAGTTCTCGCAGACCATCTTCAATTTGCTTGATTAGATTAGAATTTTTTTCAGCCAAATCTGTCCACAGGAGACGATTTTTTTCCGCTTTTGCTTTTCGAGATTTTACAGATTTTTCGTGTCCGAGCTTTGTTTCAGCGATTGCCGAATCAACTTCTGCTTGTACTTTCACGATTGCATCGGCTTTTTCCAAAATTGGCATGACTACTCTGTGGCGATCGTATTCATTTCTAGAAACTGTCCAGCTAACCCCATCTTTATTTCTGTCAGCTTCTCTCATTGCCGCTTCAAGTTCTTTGATACGTTTTGAAACTGCATCAGCGCCTTTGTCATAAAGTGAATCAGGTATAATTTCAACAGCGCCGTCAGTTTCATCAGCGATTTTTGCTTTTTCGGCCGGTTCAGCATCTGGATGAAGTTCAACACGCGCCGTATACACTGCTCGTTCAGCGGCATAAATTTCAACCAAAGCCGCCTTGTATTCTTTGTCGGTTTTTGCACTATCAACTTTTTGTCGAGCTTGAGCTAATTGTGCAATTAGTGTTTCAAGATTCGATTTTGGACGTTCTGTTTCACCGCTTGCGATCGCTTGCGCAACTTCTTGAACAGTTCCTGTGAGAGCTTTTTCAGGATCTTTTTCTCCCATTGCCAGAGCAACTATTTTTGGAGTTTCTTTTGCAAGCATCGCTCTTGCTTCCTGCGCGGCCGCACCTTTCAAACCCGCCGCTTTTATAGCTGATTCTGTAGCTGATTTTGCTGCACCAAAATACAATTCCAATTGTTTTTCGGCTCGACCGCTTTGTTTAAATTCTTTTGAGTTAACAGATCGAAGCAAATGTCCTCCTTCACCTTCACGAGCCAAAACAAGAGTGTATCCGTTATCATTTTCAAAACTTCCAACAAATGTTTCGTTGTCAGTTCCTCCATCAGAGCGGGTTTTTTCAATCTGTGCGCCTGGTTCAAGCGCAATTTCCATTTCCGCAGGTCCCGTTTCACCTTGAACCTCTGGGCCATTTTGAACCTCTGGGTCTTTTTTTAAGACTTCTTTCGTGACTGCGGATTCTCTTCTTTTTGACATAAGATTAAGTTTAATTGTTTGACAAAATATACAAATATGATAGTGTGTTTTTCTCCACTACGCAAGTGGAAGATTTGGAGGTAGGAACTTTGGTATGGATCGTTCAGCTGAAGTCGTAGATCTGTGTCTCCGTGACAACCGGATAGTTCGAGTGATCGAAGAAAACGTGAAAAGTTCTGCGCTTGCAGGATACCTGCATTCGGCAATACTCGCTAGTCTCGGAACTCTGATGGTCGCAAGGCTCATAATCGGAGCTTTGACTCCGTTTCTCAAAGAGATGAAGTTTCTTGTTTCGCAAAGAGATGTTTTGCGTCTTGGCGTGCATGATGAAGATTCTGACGTCATAGCGCATTTAAGCGAGGCTCTCGGTGCGGCTTATCCACACTACATCCATATTACAGAGGGCCTGACGTTGAGTCTTCAGCATGATTTGTCTGAAGCTCCGCCAGTAATAGATGAAGCAGTGGAACATTCTCTTCCGATTCGTGCTGGAGTCAGCCAGGATGAGATAGATATAGAAATATATGTTCGCATCTTTCTTTGCGCGCTTGCAATGTGCAAAGGCGTGACGATCAACCCTCGTCTTCAGCCAACACAACAGGCTGTCGGCGTCGTTGCTACTCGAGGTTTGGTGGGCTAGCCTATCAGCCTCTTTTTTAATAAACAAAAATAGTTTAACAGTATATGATGACAGGTAACCAGCATAGAAAAAAGTTTCAAATACTATCCGGCCGGATTGTATTTGAAACAGCGAGTCTATAATTATTGTTTATTGTTATTTGTTTGTTAGTTATTTATTTATTTATTTATTGCGTATTGTTTATTTTTACATATGCCTCCCAAATATCACCTTATAACCTACGGTTGTCAGATGAATAAAAATGATTCGGAGCGAATTTCTGGTTTGCTTCGTGGTTTGGGCTTTGAATCAACTTCAGAAAAAAACCAAGCCGATTTTATTTTGATCAACACTTGTTCGGTTAGGCAGAGCGCGGAAAATCGTGTGTACGGCCACATGAGTGATTTTGCAAAAATGAAAAAGAAGCGTCCTGGACTCATTGTTGGAATTACAGGCTGTATGCCAGGCCGTGATCGAAATTTAGAATTCAAAAAGAAAATGCCGATTGTTGACTTATATTTTCCAACGTCACAAATAGGACAGTTGCCAAGATGGATCGCGGAGCTTCGGCCCGAGTTAGTAAACAGTTTTGATATAGTTGAGGATTATACAAAAATAATGCCGTATCGAGAAACAACACGACAGGCATATGTAAGTATTCAAACTGGTTGCAATAAATTTTGTTCGTATTGTGTTGTTCCGTTTGCGCGAGGTTTGGAAAAAAATCGTTCAGTTTCAGATATTTTGTCAGAGATCCACAGTCTTGTTGCGCAAGGTTGTGTTGAAGTTACGCTTCTTGGACAAACAGTGAACAGTTATCGCGCACCGGATCCTGAAAATTTTACAAAGAGCAACCCATATCAAGATTCATTTGCGGCTTTGCTTTGGGAAGTGGGTCAGATTTCTGAAATTAAACGTCTGCATTTTACAGCTCCTCATCCGATTCATATGACAGACGAGGTGATTGATGCGATGGCGCTTCCTACGCATGTCAATTTTTTGCATTTACCGGTGCAGTCTGGAGACGATGAAATTTTGCGAAAAATGAATCGGCGCTACACTTCTTCACAGTTTTTGGATGTGATCGAACGCTTGCGATCGCGTTTGCCAAACATTGTTATTGGCACAGACATAATGGTCGGTTTTTCAGGTGAAAGCGAAGAGGCGTTTGAAAAAACAGTTGAGCTTTATAAAAACGTTCGCTTTGACATTGCATACATCGCGCAATATTCTGTTCGTTCTGGTACTGCGGCCAGTCGAGCGTTCAAAGATGATGTTTTGCCAGAAGAGAAAAAACGAAGATGGGAAGTTTTGCAAGCGCTTATGGAAAAAATTGTGTTTGAAAAAAATGAGAAGTTTGTTGGTCAAACTGTTTCTGTTTTGGTTGATAGATACGAGTCAGGATTTTGTTACGGAAATTCAAGAGAAATGAAACTTGTGAGATTTTTGGGAAATACAGAATGTGCTGGACAAATTGTTGATGTTAGAATTGATCGCGCAGACATATGGTTGCTTGAGGGTTCATTACTTCATGACTCCACAACTTCATGACTCCACAACTTCCAAAACTAATTGCTATTGTTGGGCCAACTGCGTCTGGAAAAACTGGGCTTGGGATTGAGATTGCTAAAAAAGTTGATGGGGAAGTTGTAAGTGTTGATTCAAGACAGGTTTACAGAGGAATGGATATTGGGACGGCAAAGGTCGGAGAGGTCGGAAAGGACCGAGAGGGAAAGACAATTGATGGAATTCCACACTGGGGAATTGATTTGGTGAATCCTGACGAGGATTATTCTGTCGCAGATTTCAAAAAATACGCTGAACAAAAAATCGAGGAGATTATCAAACGAAAACACGTTCCGATTTTAGTTGGCGGAACAGGACTTTGGGTTTCTGCTATCATAAATAATTTTGATCTCGCGAAAACTCCGGCTGACTTGAAACTTCGAGCAGAACTTTCAGCGCGACCGATTGAAGATCTATTTTTAGAATACAAACAACTTGATCCAGAAGGCGCAGAAGTAATTGACAAAGAAAATAAACGTCGAGTTGTTCGAGCGCTTGAGGTAACTAAACTTACTGGGCGTCCATTTTCACAACAACAAACAAAAGGCGAACCTAAATATGACGTTCATCAAATTGGAATTATTGTTGAACGTTCGATTTTGAATGAACGTATAAATAAAAGAGTCGATGAAATGATCGCAGACGGACTTGTGGACGAAGTTCGGTCACTTAGTGATAAATATGGATGCGAGATAGATTCAATGACTGGAATCGGTTATCGCCAAATTTGTGAATTTTTAGAAGGGAAATCAACGCTCGCTGAAGCAATCGAGAAAGTCAAAAAAGCCACCAGGCAATACGCAAAACGCCAAATGACTTGGTTTAAACGCGATTCAAGAATTCATTGGATGTCGGATCAAGAAGCCGCATTTAATTTTGTTATTGGTTTTTTATAAATCGTTCGGACTCTTCTGTTCGCAGACATCCAGCGCCGACTTGAACAGACATTGGTTAACCACGAAGATTACGTCGGCGATGGCTAAGCCGCCGCCACTCACACTGGTTTTCACAAACGTCTTCGGCGGCGGTCAAGAACAGAAGAGTCCGAACGATCAAATACTCTTCAATTTAACAAGCAACATATTTCGTGTGAGTGCTGGTTCAGCAGTTCCTTCTGTTTCTTTCATAACCATTCCAATCAAAAACGTCAGAAGCTGTTCTTCTCCGGCCTGGTAGCGCGCGACTTCGACAGGATTTGCGGAAAGCACGCGATTCACAACTTCCGCGAGCTCGACTTCGTCATCCATTTGTCCGAGTCTTTGTTCTTCCATTATGTGAGTTGGATCATCACCAGCCTCGAGCATTTCGTTCAAAACTTTTAGACCAATTGTGTTGTTGAGTTTTTTTGTTGCGATTAACGTAATAAATTCCGCAAAGTTTTCCGGAGTAATTTTCATTGTTTTAATGTCTCCGCCACGTTCAGAAAGAAGCCCCATCAATTTTGACAAAAGCCAACCAGAAACAAGTCGCGCTAAGCCATTCAATCCTTCAACTTCTGAAGTGTCTCCAACCCATTCTAGCAATTCTGAAAATGTCTGTTCTGTAAAGTCTGCAAGCGCTGGATCATCACAAATTTGTCTAGTGTCAGAAGGTTTGAGTCCGAATTCGTTTTGCATTCGTGATCGTCGAGCCGCTGGAAGTTCAGGAAGCTCTTTTTTCATGTCCTCTGCGGTTTCTGAAAGCTCAAGAGCTGGAATATCTGGTTCTGGAAAATAACGATAATCCGCCGCCTCTTCTTTTGAACGTTGTTCTTCTGTGATTTGCCGCGCGTCGTTCCAGCCGCGAGTTGTTGAAATTTTTGGAGGATTTTCTTCTTCCCACAAACGCGTTTGCCGTTCGATTTCATATTCAAGTGCGCGTTCGACGTGACGAAACGAGTTTATGTTTTTGATTTCTGTTTTTGGATTGAACATTGCTCCGGCAAGAGTTCCATCTTCATTGTGTCTGCGTAAAGAAACGTTTGCGTCACAGCGCAAATGTCCTTTTTCCATGTCAGCGTCGGACACGCCAAGATATCGCGCGATAAGACGAAGTTCTGTCAAAAATATTTTTGCTTCCTGTGGTGAACGAAAATCAGGTTCTGTTACGATTTCAATTAAGGGCGTGCCGCCGCGATTGAAATCAACGCAGGATTTTCCGCTTTCTGTGTGAAATAACTTTGCGGCATCTTCTTCCAAATGCGCTCGAGTGATGCCAATGCGCGCTTGTTTTCGCGCACCATTTGGAATTTCGATTTCCAAAAATCCATTTGTCGCAATAGGCTGATCGAACTGCGAAATTTGATATGCTTTTGGTAAATCTGGATAAAAATAATTCTTGCGATCGAATTTTGATCGCTCCGCAATCGAACAATTCAAAGCCAAACCCATCAAAACTCCAAAACGAATTGCTTGCTCGTTTGGTACAGGAAGCACTCCTGGCTGACCAAGACAAATTGGACACACGTTTGTGTTCGGCTGTGCGCCAGTCTCGTGCGCAGAGCAGGCGCAAAACATTTTGGTTTTTGTTTTGAGCTGAATGTGAATTTCAAGTCCGATGATTGGTTCGTAGGAAAACATATTGGAAAGTCTTGGAGTCAGAAGTCAAAGTCTTGGAGTCAGAAGTCAAAGTCTTGGAGTTTTTGGTAATTACTCCACAACTCCATGACTTTGTGATTTTGACTCCACGACTTCTCCACTTTTAACCTCCAAATACACTGACGTTAAAAAGATCACCAAAAGCGGCAACAAAATAACTTCCCCAATTGATTCTAACACTTGAATCCAAAGCGGCAATGTGCCAGTGAGCATATCCAAAAGATCAACGCCTTGCAAGGCCGCGATTAAACTCATAATAAGAGACAAAATAAGCGAATATACGATAAATAAAAAAAGTGTTCCACCGAAAATTGTCAAAAAGACTTTCCAAAATTTACCTTTAATCATTGCTTTGCTTGTTTGAAGAGCGTCAAGTCCGCGTTTGCCGTCCAGAATCGCAGTGAATTGTGCAAAAGAAAACCAAACAAAAAATAAAAATCCCGGCACAACTAGAAGTAAAAGTCCGCCGATCAAAATTAGTGTCTGAAGCAATGCGACTGTTAGAACTGGCGCAATTAGTGTCTTTGCGATTTTAGGAAACCGTCCATGTTCAAATTTTTTTCCTGTGAGCAGAGCGTCTGCGCAAAGCACAAGAATAATTACAACCCAAAAAGACAAAAAAAGTTCAACGAGCATCAATAAAAAAGCTAGCAATTGTGCAAAAGGTGAGAGTGGAAGTAATCCCAAAATCACTGCTCCAGCAAATGGAATTAAAAGCCACGCGGAATATCCGAGAAACGTTGCCGCGTTCGTGCGATATAATCGAACGCTTTTTAAAATGAGTTCAAACGGCGAGGACATACTCAAATTTCCTCTCCTTTGAGTGCTCGATAAAGTAGAATGTCAGCGTTTATGATGAGTGGATTGATGAGCGCCGCAATAATAATTGGGAATGTTGATTCAATAATCGTTTTGATTCGAAGTTGAAGATCGAGACTCAGTCCGCCTGCGACGTTGAGTAAAATTTCCGTGACGTATGCGACAATCACCATTATAAAAACTCCGAAAATAATAAAGACAAGTTTTGGAACAACAAGGCGCAAAAATACTCCCCAAAAACGTCCTTGAATGAGTTCTCGGCTTTTAATAAGCGCTTTTTTACCTTGCAGGCCATCGAGAACAGTAACGGTTGGCGACAGATAATATTCAACCATCCATTTAAAAGACAGAATAAACGCTACGAAAATGCCTGGCACGAGCAAAATATTCCCGATTCCAACAAGTGTTATATTGTTGAAAAGCGCGCCGAGCGTTGTTAGGATAATTGTCGGCCCAAATCCGATTAGAATCGCGACAACGAGAAGAAACGCTACCATGAGTGAAACAACAAGAGTCGGAAAGAAAAGCGGTTTTGTTTCTTTGTGCGCTTGCTTAACACTTATATTTCGTCCTTGCAAATATCCTTTTGTGAGTCTTGAAAGAGCAATTACAACCCAAAGTCCGAGCAGAGGCGCGACAACGTAATTCGTAAAAATAAAAAGTAGAACGCCGATATTTTCTGAAAGAGTTAGGCTGTTTGAAAACCAAAGTGTACTGGCGGATGGATAAAGCGCGAGTGAAAGAACGTAAAGAATTGCGAGGAGTAGAAGCCAACTCGCGACACTCATAAATTCACTGAATCTAGCTCGATATAATTCCCACGATTCATCAATGATTTTGCCGATTGAAATAAGTTTTGGCATAGTAGAGAAGCTGAAGAAGTTAAAGAGGCTGAAGAAGCTGGAGAAGTTAATATGTCAACACGTTGATAGAATATCTGAAATAAGTTTTTGTGCGCGAGTTGAAGTTTCTTCAATAGTTCCTGTCATATCGAGTGTATATATATGAGTTCCGTGTGATTCAAATAATTTTTTTAGCCACGGTTCTTCAAATCTTTGTTCGAGTTTTTTTAGAAATTCGAGTTGGCCGAAAACTCCTTTTGAATCATCATCGCGTTTTGCAATGCGCACAGCTGCTTCTTCAGACGAAAGTTTTGTGAGAATAAGTGCGTCTGGCGCGTATTCAAGAGCCAGTTTGTTTCCTGGTAGATTTATAATTGTCTCAAACGGAATGCTGTTTGGCATTATCGGCTGATACACAATTGAAGTCGAAACACCTCGGTCTTGAATGATTGTTTTTCCAGCTTTGATCGCTGGAATGATAAGTCGCCCATACATTATTTGCCGATCAAGCGCAAAAGCATGAGCAAGTTCTTCGCCGCCGTATGGCACATCATCGCGCGAAAGTTCATATCGGATCGCACGACCAATCCATGTTCGAGTTGGTTCGTATGTGAAATAGACGTCATAGTCCGGGATTTTTTCAAACTGCGGCGGTTCAACATCTTCCCAATCAGAAAGACGAAAAATTTTGTGATTACAAGACTCTGCCCAAGATTGGACAGCACGCAAAACAGTGGATTTTCCACTGCCTGCGATTCCGTCAATCATAATAAAACGTCCTGAAGTCATAATGATAATAGCACATTTAGCCTGTTGAACCAAAACCGCCGCGGTTTGGACTTGTGAGTTTCATCACTTCTTGAAATTCAGCTTTTACAAATGGAACAAACATGGCTTGCACAAGCCGATCGCCTTTTTTGACTTCTGTTGGCTCATTTGTGAAATTAAGAAGCTGTAAAAGTAGTTCGTCGTTTGGTCCGCAAAAGTCGTTATCCACAATTCCAAAACCTTGCGGAACACAAAGTCCGTATTTTCTAGGTAATGATGATCGAGCCGCAATGAATAAAACGTAATTTTCCGGCACACACACAACCAAGCCAGTGCGTAAACGTACGATTTCGCCAGGCTGGATTGTTGCAGATTCGATTGTGGATAGATCAAAAGCGCAAGCTCCATTTGAGTGATAGGTTGGAATTACTGCGTCTGGATGGCATTTTAGGATTTTCACAGGTATGGACATAGTGATGATATTTTAGTAGTAAAGTAGTAAAGTAGCAAAGTATATGACTCCATTTGACATTCAATACAAAAAGGCAATTTCCGACATTATGGAAAATGGATATGAGATTCCAAATCCATGGTCTGGCCGCACAACGAAAATGTTGCCTGGAGTTACTTTGCGCGTTGACGTTCAGGAAAGTTTCCCGCTCCTTACTTTGAGAAAAATTCCACTTAAGATTTTTATTGCTGAACAAATTTGGTATTTGATGGGACAGAACAATCCAACTTGGCTTCAACAATTCACAAAAATTTGGGATGACTTTTTAGAAGAAGACGGAACAGTTAAAGCCGCATACGGCCATCGCTGGCGTCATCATTTCGGACGTGATCAAATTGATTCTCTTATAAATCACCTCACACAAAATCCTCATTCACGACATGCCGTTGTTGTGACATGGGATCCATCGGACGACGGACTTGGCGTTGATTCAAAGAAAAATTTACCGTGTCCGTATACTTTTACTGTGAACATTGCTGGCGGAAAATTGCATTTGCACAATATTATAAGAAGCAATGACATGATGCTTGGGTGTCCGCATGATGCGGCCGGATTCGCGCTTTTGCAGTGTATTTTGGCTGATCGGCTTGGAGTTGAACCTGGAATTTACACGCATTCAATTTCAAACGCACACATTTACGACAATCATTTCGAAGCCGCACGCGAGCTTGTTTCACGAACGAACGATCACGGACCGGTTTCTTTACGAGTTCCAGTTGGGAGTTACGAGCGCGCTGTGAACGGCGATACTGAACTTGTGAACGAGATTTTTTCTTCACTTAAATCACAATATCAACCACTTGAGTCGATTGGAGGAATGGAAATCACGGTTAATGTGTACTAAATTAGTATTAAGTATTAAGTAGTAGGTAGTAGGTATACGCGTTTTTTTAACAAGTGTACTTACTACTTACTACCTACTACTTGCTACAATTCTTTTATGAATGTCATTTTACTTGCCGCGATTTCTGCAAATGGAAAAATTGCAGAACATGAAGGTCAGACATCTCTTGATTGGACTTCAAAAGAGGACTTGCATTTTTTTGTTGAAAAAACAAAAGAGATCGGAGTTTTGATTATGGGTCGCAAAACTTTTGACACGATCGGGAAGCCATTGAAGGGGAGGAGGGTTATTGTGATGACGAAGGAAGAAAGGGAAGTAATGGAGGAAAATGAAGGAGGAGGAAAAGTTGAATTTACAAATGAACAACCGCGCGAACTACTTGAGCGTTTGCAAAAAGAAGGCATTGAGAGTGTTGTTATTGCTGGTGGATCATCAATTTACAGTCAATTTTTGCGTGTCGGACTTATCACAGAGCTTTATTTGACTGTCGAGCCGGTTTTGTTTGGTGATGGAATTCCACTTGCAACAGGATTTGAAAGAATAAATTTGTCGTTTGTTGATTCAACACTGCTTGGAGATGGTTCTGTATTATTACATTTTTTATGTCAGAAATAGATTATCCATTTTTGCCTGATGGAAAGTTTTTTTGTTTTGTCAGTGCGGACAATCCGTTCATACAAGAAGCAGAGCGTGCGCGTGAGGATTGCGCTGGCGATAGATTGTATCCTGTTGGAGCAGTTTTAGTTCGCGATGGGGAAGTGATTGCTAGAGCTGGGAATGGGTTTAATCAAGGCCGTGGATCGCGACATGTTTGTCCGCGAGTTGTGCTTGAATGTCCAAGTGGAACAGGGTATGAGTTGTGTCAACTACACGACGCTTTAGGACACGCAGAACAAATGTTAGTCGCAATAGCAAAAGGGGTTGGGATTGATCCGTCCCGAGCCGTGTTGGAAAGTAATGATTGAAAGTGGAATTCAAAATGTGTATTTGCTTGAAAACGCGCACATTGAATTTGATCGAGATCGTGTGTACGCACAAACACTTCGGCCGTCTGTTAAATCAGCCTACATCGCAGGAGCATATACAAACAATCAAGGATTGGATGATGACAAAGTAGTGCATGAATCGCTCGGTCGCGTTTGCGAAGAATTTGATTACGAATCAATAATTCCATTTCGCGACAATCCTGAAAATAAAAAACCGCGCGAAGAACGTGACACCCGAGCTATTTATGAGTGGACAGAAGA
Source organism: Candidatus Uhrbacteria bacterium (assembly GCA_016208545.1). Taxonomy (GTDB): domain Bacteria; phylum Patescibacteriota; class Patescibacteriia; order UBA9934; family GWF2-40-263; genus JACQXU01. Next base: position 15,570 of record JACQXU010000008.1, read on the forward strand.
TCAAATTAAACGTTGCGACGTATTGATAGCTGATGTTTCAAATCCGTCTTTGGGAGCTGGCGGCGAGCTCGCGCTTGCCAGAATGTTTGAAAAACCAATTGTTCTTGTTTCAAAAAAAGATTCAGTGATTTCAAATTTCGCTCTCGGCAATCCAGCCATTGTTTATCATATCAAGTACGAAACTACAGAAGAAGTATGTCGTATGTTGAAAAATGTTTTGAAACAACTCTAAACACATAACTCCCGATCGGGAGTTATGTGTTATTACGAGTTTTTATTTTTTTATTAATAGATGTCAGAGCTTTTGCTTCAAAAACATGCACCCATGCTTCAGCTTTCATTATTTTTATCAGCACCGCCATTTCTTTTCCTACATCAAATTCCGAACTCCACAAACTAAGATGAATCATTTTAAATCTTGAATCTTTCAAAAGTTTTCTTAAAGCCCAACGTGTTGAACTGGCTTGTTCAGGAATATCAAAACTAACGTAACAACGTCGTTTGCCAGCAAGGCGTTGTTTCTTTTTTTGAATCGCGCGTTTTAATCCCTCTTTTATGCCATTTTCTGTTAAAAATAGAAAAATTTCGTCACCCTTTTTACTTATACGTAGTAGTTTTTGCGACTTGAGTCGCTGTAAAGATTGGTTGATTTCCGTTTTTTTAATTCGCTGAAGATTTCGTTCTTTTCGCACGAGCATATTTCGTGCAGATTCAACATTTCCTATAGTTCGTAGAACTGCATGTGGATGATAGAAAAGGAAAAGAAGATCGTCGGCTTCTGATAAGAGGATATCGAAGATTCTGGATGGAATAGAATTTGAAGAAATACTTTTTGACATAATAAAAGTATATCACACTTAACTCCCGATCGGGAGTTAAGTGAAATTGTGAATGGAAGTTTTTTAACAAAAATAAAAATCACCCAAGTCCTAGTTGGAAATGGGTGGGGAAGTGAAAGCGGTTGGTCAGTCAGCATCCTTCATCACAGGGGTGAAGTGAACCGCAGTTGCGTTATGGGCAATGCGGCGGCTGGTAGGAATGTGGAACAGCACAAGGTCTCCCTCGTGTGGATAGTATCTGTGCTGATTTCTAAAATGGACAAAGTGATGTCCACACAAGCACACTTCCAGCTGAGTGCCACCTCTTGGATTGACTCCTTTGGAAATAGTTCCGAGCAAGTAGCCTTCTTTGTCGAGCCAGTCGCGCAGTGTGGCCTCAACTTTTGCTTCCTGGAAGCCAAGCTGACGCCAGACACAGTATAGCGTCGAAGCGGCGACCAATTTGAGCACTGGCACGATTACCTCGGACCAGAATGGTTGACGCGCATCACCAGACATGTTGCACAGAACCTTGAAGAGGAACTGGGCCGTAACCTTATGAAGGAAATGCTTGTCAACAGGCTTAAGGCGTCTGGCGATGGCAATTCGATCTTCGGCAGAGGTCAGGCGCATTAGGTTCTCCAGACTGACGCCGGAAAGCGATGTCATGTTCTGAAGAGCCTTTCGAACGATAGTTGCCTTGGCTGAAGGATTCCAAGGGCGAGCCTCGAAATGGTGGTGGTCCATTGCGTTCAGAGTATCTTCAGGATGCGTTTCGGCGCAGATCATGAACGCTACGGCGAGTTCTTCGTTGGAGAGCACAAACCATGGAGAGATGTCAGGGAACCGCTTGTGCTCTTGCTTGTCTGGATCAATACGCTCGAGCAGACGTTGCTCGATCACTGCGAAGCCTATTGATGGATCGGCCGTGATGTTTGCCAGGCCGAGTTTGTCCATCTCGGCAGATGTGACACCCAGGCTACGGAGTGCTGTGTGAATCGGAGGGTTGTCGTTTCCTGCTCCGTAGCGCAGGAAATCATTAACGTCGTTCGTCACGCCGTCCCTGACAATAGTACGGCCAAGCCGTTCGATGATTGCTGACGCGATCGTCTGTCGCGAAACGCAGTTCAGGATCGCGGCCGAGATCCAGCTGTAGTTCATCGCACTGAACCGGGGGAAGATTTCTCGAATGTATCGGTTGCGCCACTCGGGCGACAGAAGAGCCATGAGTTTCCTTGACAGAAGGAAAGAGTTCATGAACCAATAGTGAAGTGAATGTGCCACGTCAGGCGAACCAGGTTCAGCATCTCTTGGACGTGACAGATCCACTTCTGCGAGCTCTAGAATCCGTTCGAGGAACACGTTGACGTCCCCGACGATCCTCGCGAAGTCGGACGGGTTGTGGTGAATCAACTCCATCCCCATCGAATACGGGATCGTCTCGTAACCAGCTTGGTTGATCGTGGGAATGTGTTGAACAACATCCTCGACAATCGCACTTCCGTTGTCCAGCTTCGCCTGGAAGGCCTCGCGAATACGATCTGCCTCGTCGTAGTCTCTGATCGTCTTCAGCGACAGTTCCATCTTCCTTCTCCGATCGGTTGTCTTTCGACATTACCGAGTGAGAAAACCGGAAACCGCCGGTACGGTTGGGTCAAAAAACCCAGTCTTGGCCTAATGCCAGAGACATAATAAAATACAACAAAACCCCGATTTTGTCAAATGATTAGCATCGTTTCCTTGACTTTATTTGTGTTTGGTTCTATTTTTTATATTTCAAATTTCTTTTTCAACTCTTCCAATTTTCCATTTATCAAAAACTGGCGTTCTTCTTCTTTATCCAAAATAAAATATTGTGAATTCGAATCTGTATATTTTGAAGCTGTCATCCCATGTAAGTTCGCTTCTTCTCTCGTGAGCGGCATGTTCAATTCTTGAAAAATAACTTGGCAAACGCGTTCGCCAGGATAAATTCTAACAACTTGATCACCAGCTTCGTTTTTCATTGGAAAAATCAAGTGGCCTTTGTAGCCTGTATCAATGATTCCAGAAAGAGACAGATCAATTCCGCGACGGTTGGTTGATGTACGCGGAAACAGAATTGCCATTAAATTCATTGCGTTGATTTCGATTTGTTCAAGCGATGTTCCGATTACAAATTCGTTTGGAAGTAAATCAAAAAATTGCCCATCTTGAAGCTGGATTTCATCAAACTGTTCTTGATGAGTGCTTGCATCGTCAATCGCGACTTTGATTGCTCGGCGTCCTTTTTCATCCAAAGTCCAATTTCGCGGAATTAAAAATTTGTATCCCAATCTTAAATCAACAGCGTGCGGCTGGAGTTGAAATTTATCAATCTCCGGAGTGAATCGAATATCGCCGGAGGAAATTGCTGAAAGAATTTCTTGCCGAATTAGAATTGACATTTGTTAATTCACTTCGATTTTGATTCCAGGGCCGACAGTTGAGGTGATTGTTGAACTTTTTAGAAAAATTCCTTTTGAAGAAACTGGTTTGAGACGTTTTATTGCTTCCAATAACACTTTCAGATTTTCTTTAAGTTGATCTTTAGTGAATGACGCGCGGCCGAAGATTTGATGAATGTTTCCAGTTGTATCGTTTTTAAAACTTTGTTTTCCAGCTTTTTGTTCCTGAATCATTTTTGTGATGTTTGGACCAACAGTATCAGTTTTTGGATTTGGCATTAGTCCGCGCGGTCCGAGAAGCCGCGCGAGTTTTGCGATTTTTGGCATCATTGCTGGTGTTGCAACTGCGACATCGAAATCGATCTGGCCTTTTTGAAGAATTTTTTCGATCAACTCTTCGTTTCCGACAATGTCCGCTCCGGCACTTGTTGCTTCTGCTTCTTTGGCTGGTTCAACAAAAGCGGCAACGCGTTTGGTTTTGCCGACTCCGTGCGGAAGGGCGATTGTTCCTCGAACTTGTTGATCTGATTTGCTTGGATCAATTCCAAGATTGATGTGCAATTCGATAGCTTCATCAAATTTTGCTGTCGCGGTTTTTTTGACAAGCGCAATTGCTTCGTCGACTGGATAAACTTTTGATTTATCAACTAACTTTTTGGCCTCCTGTAATCTTTTGCTTGGCATATTGGTTTGTGGTATTGGCGTCCGGCCTTCAGGCCAGACTCCCACTTGTATATTATTATTTAGAATCTATTTGATGAATTCTGTTCGTAGACATCTATTTTAATAAATGACTAATGTTTAATGCCAAATGACGAGTGAATGACTAAAGTCTAATGCCAAATGACCAATTCGACATTTAATCATTGGACATTCATTTTCCGGCCTAAAGGCCGGATCCGCCCCTGGCGGAGACATTCGTCATTGGACATTTGACATTTACAAGCGGCGGTCAAGAACAGAATTCGTCAAATGGGATTTACGCCTCCTTATCTTTTTTCATCTCTTTCCAGTCTCTTAACACAATTCTGAAATGTACGAAGAACAACGGAAGGCTGACAATCAACATTGAAATATCGCGGACTAAAGACTGTTGTTTTCGTATAATCGCAGATTGAGTTTCTTGTTCTTTCTGTCGTGCACAACGCGCCTCTGTTTCTTCTTCTGTTTCTTTCACATTTTCTTTTACGAACTGTGATTCACAGTACATCTGGTATTCTGGTGCATCCGCAGATTTGAACACATAAGTTTTCAGAGCAACATTGATTAAATCTGACACGGAAAAAATCAACATCATCAATGTTACGAACGACACAAGCGCAAAGTAAATGCGCAAAACGACTGAGCCTCCTTTGGTGGACATATTGTTTTAGTCATGGAGTCTGAATCGCAGAGTCGTGGAGTTGGTTATTTAGTAATTCAACTACTTTATAACTCTGTAATTTTGACTCCAGGACTCCAAGACTTTTTGATTATTAACTTTTTTACTTTATCTCCACTCCCATTTGACGAGCGGTGCCAGCGACAATTTTCATTGCTTGTTCAACATCTTGTGTGTTGAGATCTGGAAGTTTTTTTTCAGCGATTTCGCGCAACTGCGTTTTTGTAATTGATCCAACTTTGTCAGTGAGAGGCTTGCCAGATCCTTTTTGAATTTTTGCCGCTTTTTTGATCATGTCAGAAGCTGGAGCGGTTTTCATAATGAAATCAAATGTTCGATCGTCATAAACATTGATGATGATCGGAACAATTTCACCGCGGCGATCTTTGCTCGCGTCGTTGAATTGTTTTACGAATTCACCGATCGGCAAACCGTGCTGACCGAGCGCTGGTCCAACTGGCGGGGCAGGTGTAGCCGCTCCTCCTGGGATTTGGAGTTTAATTTGTGTTTTGAGTTTTTTAGCCATATCGTCAGAATCCTAAATCAAATCTTTTTTATTTGCAAGAAATCTAGCTCAACCGGTGTTTCACGTCCAAATAACGACACAAGAACCTTAACTTTGCCGCGTTCTTCGTCCAAATCCGAAACTTTGCCTTCCTGGCCTTTGAATGGGCCATCAGTGATTTTAACAGGCGATCCTTTTTCAACATCGAGTTTGTATTCTGGTTCATCAACTCCCATTCGTTTCTGAAGCGCTTCCATTTCTTCTGGCGCAATCGGAGTTGGAGTTGTTCCTGTTCCGATAAATCCAGTTACGCTTGGAGTGTTTCGAACAACGTACCACGAGTCGTCTGTTACAACCATTTCAACGAGCACATATCCGGGAAAAATTTTTTCTTCGATCGTGCGGCGTTTTCCATTTTTTATTTTTATTTTTTTTTCTTTCGGCACGAGAACATGAAAAATTTTTTCTTCCATGTCCATTGTTTCGATGCGCTGTTGGAGATTTTCCGCAACATTTTCTTCATACCCGGAATAAGTATGAATAGCGTACCAACGTCGTCCGAGTTTAGCTGTTTGTTTGGCCATAATGGAGAGTCAATGTAGTCAATAAAGTCTTGGAGTCAACTAAGTTATTTTGCTGTAAATTCTATAAGCTTTTCAAGTCCAAAATTAAGGAGCCAATCAAAACCTCCGAAAAATATTGCGATTGCGAGGCTCAAAATAATCACAACAATTGTGTACTTGCTGATTTCCTGTTTGGATGGCCACGTGACTTTTTTAAGTTCCTCTTTTGACTCTTTAAAATACTGAACGATCCTCAACGATTTCATATTTTGGGTTTTTTAAAATGGCCTTTGCGGCCATCTAAAAAGATAGTACACCGGCCGCGGTTTGCTGTCAATGGAGACCTCTGCAAAAACGCATCTTTTCATTTCACAGGCGCCCGTTGACCCCACTCAACGTAGATATGTCTACGTTTCGTGCGGCTCAACAGCCCGTTCAATGAAAATCTGCTACTTTTTCAGAGGTCTCAATAATGTCTATACATCCAAGTTTTTTACTGTTTTTGCGTGAGTTTGGATGAACCGTTTTCGCGGAGCAACGTCAGAACCCATCAAAATATCAAAAACTTCGTCGGCTCGTTCCGCATCCTCGATTGTAACTTGTTTTATAGTTCGAGTTTGAGGATCCATTGTTGTTTCCCAAAGTTGCGACGGATTCATTTCACCCAAACCTTTGTAGCGCTGTATATTTACTTTAATGCCTTTCACTTCCATTTCTTCAGATTCGGATTCTGGTTCAGCAATAGTTTCAGCTTTTTCAGTCGCTCCTTTTTCTCCGAGCAATTCTTCGATCGCTTTTTGTTTTTCTTCCTCGGAAAAAGCATAACGGAAATTTTTTCCGATGTTCACGCGGTACAAAGGAGGTTGTGCGATGAAAATATGATTTTGGCGGATAAGTTCTGGGAAGTAACGATAAAAAAGTGTGAGCAAGAGTGTCCGAATGTGCGCGCCGTCAACGTCAGCATCAGTCATTATCACAATCCGCTGATAACGGAGTTCTTCCATATTGAATCCTTCGCCGATGTTTGTTCCAAGCGCGATGACAAGTGATTTTATTTCGTTATTAGAAAGCATTTTGTCGAGTCGTGCGCGCTCCACGTTCAAAATTTTTCCGCGTAACGGCAAGATGGCTTGATGTTTTCGATCGCGGCCTTGCTTTGCACTTCCTCCAGCTGATTCGCCCTCGACTATGAACAATTCTGATTCAGACGGATCTTTTGTTGAACAGTCTGCAAGTTTTCCAGGAAGAGTTAGGCCTTCGAGCGCGCCTTTTCTAAGAACCGTATCTCGCGCCGCGCGCGCCGCGCTTCTCGCTTGAGCCGCGAGCAAACATTTTCCGATTATTGCTTCAGCATCTCGCGGATGTTCTTCCAAAAATATTTTTAACGCCTCTCCAAAAACCGATTCAACAGCTGTGCGAGCTTCTGGATTTCCAAGTTTTGCTTTTGTCTGGCCTTCAAACTGCGGATTTTCTATTTTGATACTAATGACTGACGTCAATCCTTCGCGGACATCTTCGCCAGTCAAGTTTTGATCTTTTTCTTTTAGCAAACCTTTGTTTCTTGCGTAGTTGTTGAGTTCGCGAGTGAGTGCAGAGCGAAATCCGACGAGATGCGAACCGCCTTCTGGGTTTGTGATGTTGTTTGCAAAGCAATGTACAGATTCGTGATATTCGCTTGAGTACTGCAAAGCGACTTCGATATCCATGTTTGTCGCTTCGTCATGTTTTGAAACGTAAAAAACGTTTTCATGTTTTGGTTCTTTTCCTCGGTTGATATGTTTAACGTACGACGCGACACCGCCTTCAAAATAAAATGCGTAAACACTTTTTATTTCAGTGCGTTCATCAGCGATTATCAATTTAACGCCTTTTGTGAGATATGCTTGTTGTCGAAGGTGGTCGAGAATCGTTTGAAATTCAAAAATTTCACGATCTGGTTTGAATGTGATGGTTGTTCCTGTGCCTGTTGCTTTTCCAACAGGTTTGACTTTGGCTTTTGGTTTCCCGCGTCCGTATTCCTGAACCCAAAGTTTTCCATCACGCTTGACTTCAGCTTTTACATATTCAGAAAGTGCGTTGACGACAGAGACACCGACGCCGTGCAATCCTCCAGAGACTTTGTATCCGCCTCCGCCGAATTTTCCTCCAGCATGAAGTTTTGTGAGAACCAGTTCAAGAGCTGAAACTTTAAATTTTGGATGCAAATCAACAGGAATTCCGCGACCATGATCTTCGACACTTATCATGTTGTCTGGCAAAAGTCGAAGGATGATTTCTTTTCCGTATCCGGCCATTGCTTCGTCAAATGAGTTGTCCATCACTTCCCAAATCAAATGATGAAGGCCGGTTGGGCCTGTTGAACCGATGTACATTCCAGGACGCTTTCGAACCGGATCGAGCCCTTCAAGAACTGTAATTTCTTTTGCGCCGTATGATTCGGTGGCTTTTTTTGTTTGGTTTTTTGGCATACCCGGTAGTACAACAATGATATTTACATCTGTTGGAATTCTTTTAACTAACAATGTTACGACTATTTACGTAGGGTGTCGTACAAATTATGTTAATGCGCGGAAGAACAGGATACGGATCATTGTTGTCCTACCGGGCATACGAAATCGGCTTCAGTTTATCACACGTCTTGTCTTCGTGGAAGAGCAAAGCCGTGATATACTTTACAAGTATGGTGGAACAGAATTTTTTGCTTGAAGAAGAAAAAGAGTTCAAACGGTTTCATGGTTTTTCGGTTTGGTGGGTTGAGCATCGAGCGCTGATTAGAAAAATCGGATATGGAGTTTTCATCGCGTTTGACTCGGCTCTTCGTTTGTTTGTTTTGTGGACATTGCTCGATTCGTTTGCGATCAGTTTCGAAATTCCGCTGGTCCTCTTTTGCAGGAAAATGTTCGCGTGTTTCCGATCGGAGATTCACGATATGATTTTTATTCAGAACTCACAAATCCGAACAATGATTGGTGGCTTGAATTTCAATACCAATTTTTGTTTAATTCCGGCGAGACAGAGCCGGAGATTGGCTTTTTACTTCCTGGCCAACAAAAACCAGTGATCTCTCTTGCTGTTATTTCACAAACCCAGATTCAAACAGCCGAGCTCAAACTGACTGATCTTGTTTGGCATCGAGTTGATCATAAAATCATTCCAGATTATTCGACTTGGCAAGAAGATCGTTTGCGAATTGAAGTGAGCGATATTACGTTTTCAAAAGAGACAGGAGCAACATTCACGGTTTTTAATAACACAGCATTCAGTTATTTTGATCCTGTTTTTTACGTTATTCTCAAACGCGGATCAGCAGTTGTTGGCGTAAGCCGAGCGAGCGTTGCTTCGCTCAAAGCTGGCGAGCGTCAAGAAATTTCTCTTGCTTGGTTTGGAACACTGCCGTCTGTTGGCGAAGTTGAAGTTCAACCAGACGTTCATTTATTTAATCCAGATATTTATCAACGTCTTGAAGGCGAGCCGAGTATTGATATTCGTACGAGATATTAGTTAAGATGACAGCATGCCGTCTTTATTTCGACTAGCTCGCATTCGTGTCACAAAACTGCGCGGCGCGGATTGGTATATTGTTCTTGCCGCGTTTGTACTTATTTTGTTTGGTTTGGCAGCCATTTATTCTATTGATCTTTCGCGTGAAACAGAACTTTTTCATTTCAAAAAACAATTGTTCGCGATCGTGATTGCTGGAATTTTTTCTTTTTTTCTTGCCACTTCAAATTATAAACTTCTTCGCAATTATAGTTTGGTTCTTTATTTGTTTGGAATTGTTTTGCTTTTGGCAGTTTTGATTTTTGGAACAACAGTTCGCGGTGCGCGAGGTTGGTTTGTGTTTGATCTTTTCAGTTTTCAGCCTGTTGAATACATGAAGTTGGTTTTAATTCTTTCACTCGCGTCGTATTTCAGTCAGCGTGCGCGTCCGCAATTTGGATTACGCGAATGTTTGGAAAGCGCTGGGATTACTATTCTTCCCATAATTTTAACTCTTTTACAACCGGATTTAGGTTCAGCATTTATTCTTGCAGGATTGTGGTTTTGTTTTGCGCTATTTGCCGGCATGCGTTTTCGTTTTATTTTGGCGTTGTGCGGAATTTTTTCAGGTGTTTTTTTTCTGGCTTGGCGGTTTTTGTTTGTGGCTTATCAAAAAGCGCGCATTTTGACATTTTTTGATCCTACTTTTGATCCTTTGGGACAGGGTTACAATGTAAGTCAAGCAATGATTGCAATTGGAGCCGGCGGGCTTTTTGGTCGCGGTTTAGGATTTGGTTCGCAAAGTCAGCTTAAATTTCTTCCAGAAAGCCAAACAGATTTTATTTTTGCTGTGATCGCGGAAGAATTGGGGTTTTTAGGTGTTGTTTTGGTTTTGGGAGCGTGTGTTTTGCTTTTTTCGCGATTTGCTTTTTTGATCAAAACTTCTCGCGATAATTTTTCTTCATTCTTAGTTGTAGGCGTTGCTTGCACATTCTTTTTACAAATACTTGTGAACATTGGAATGAATCTCGGTCTTTTTCCAGTGACTGGAATTGGTTTACCGCTTGTGAGTTATGGAGGAAGTTCTGTTGCGCTTTTTTTGGTTTTGTTGGGAATTATTCAAAGTGTTGTGATTCACGAAAAGAGAAGCTGAAGAAGCTGGAGAAGCTGGAGAATATGTGATAATGTTATGTCATAATATGACTTCACTAACTCCAGAACAATGGAACGATGGTTTGCGTTTGGTTTCTTTTTGTCCGGTTTGCGAGACCCGCTTTAATCCGATGGAAGCCAAAATGCTCGAAGAAGACGGAGAAACGCGACTTTTACATGTTCAATGCCGCAAGTGTCGTCACTCGGTTTTGGCGCTTGTGATCGTAAATAAAGTTGGAGCCAGTTCAATAGGGCTTTTAACTGATCTTTTGTACGAAGATGTGCTTAAATTTCGTTCAAATAAGCACATTACTGTGAATGACGTGATTGATGTTCACACAGCTTTGGAGCACGGGCTACAAACCCCACCACTTTACGACTCCATGACTCCATGACTTTCTGATGCTTGACCTTTTTTCAAAAGCAAGGCACAATGCGCGCACGAAATAAATTGAAAAAAATATGGCAGAAAATATCTTAAACGCTACGATCCGAACTCTTGTTGGCCGAAAAACTAGGAGCTTGCGCTCGATGGGAGAAATTCCAGCGGTTGTTTACGGATCAGGCACAAAACCTGCTTCTCTTACAATCAATCGCAATGCTTTTTTGAAAACATACGGACAAGCCGGTGAAAGCACAATCGTTGAACTTTCGATTGATGGTAAAGATTCGCTTCACGTTCTTATTCAAGACACACAAGTTGATCCGCTTATAAACGAAGTGACTCATGTTGATTTCCGTTCGATTGATATGAATAAGGAAATCGAAGCCGACGTTGAACTCGAGGTCAAAGGCGAATCACCGGCAGTCAAAGCGCTTGGCGGAACGCTTGTGCTTTCACGCGATTACGTTACTGTGCGTTGTCTTCCAGCAAAACTTGTTAGAAGTATTGCAGTTGATATTTCTAGATTGGCTACGTTTGAAGATTCGATTCGCGTTAAGGATCTTATTGTTCCAGAAGGCATGATTATTATTGATCAACCCACACTTTCTATTGCAAGTGTTGAACCTCCACGTTCTGAAGAAGAAATGGCCGCGCTTGATAAAGCTATTGAAGTTGATGTAAGCGCAGTTGAGGTAGCTGGCAAGAAGAAGGAAGAAGCTGAAGAAGCTGGAGAGGCAGGAGAGGCTGAAGTTGCCTCTCAACCTACCGATGAAAAACCATAGACTTTACATTATGAAACAGGACTTAGAAATAAAACAAAATTTCGCAGGACGCAGTTTTGGAGCATTGAAAAACTAGAGCGGTATCCGTAGATACCGTGAGGATTTTTCAATGCGAAAAACAAGTCCTGCGCAATTTTGGATATTTATGGAGTTGTGTTTCATAATGTGAAGTCTATCAAACTTAGTTTGAACGCAAGAGTTTATTACGCAATCGTGGCGATCGCCATCGCGATTGCGTTTTTGTTTGCGGCATGGTTGCCGAATATGATCAGCGGCGCCAGTCTTACTATCACAACAAATGATAATCAAAACACAAAAGTTTCTGTTGGACGTCATCCGCTCACTGGTTTTCCAGTTTACGAACAAACCGGATTGCCACAGGTTTTTGGAGTGATGATAGATAATAATATTGAGGCATGGCCACAAGTTGGGCTTGATAAAGCATTTCTTGTGTTTGAAGCGCCTGTTGAAGCCGGAATTTCACGATTTCTAGCATTTTTTTCAGATGAACAGGAAGTTAAAAAGATTGGTCCTGTTCGTTCTGCGCGGCCGTATTTTTTAAATTGGAATAACGAACTTGACGCATTGTACGCACACGTTGGCGGATCTGGTGCCGCGCTTGACGAAATTACCTCAGGCGGAACATTTGATCTGAATCAGTATTGGCTGGATGATTATTTTTGGCGTGCGCTCAATCGTTACGCGCCATATAACGTCTACACATCAACTGAATTGCTTGGTTCTTATGTGAAGAATCGTGAACAAGCTGGATTGACGCCAGGACGATTGTATGAAACTTGGAAATTTAAAGACGCGGAATTTTCTGAAATTGCGGAAGTTAAAACTTTTTCTGTAACATTCAATGCGCCGATTTATGTTGCGCAGTGGAAGTTTGATTCCAAAAGCAAACGCTATTTGCGTTTTCAGAATAAGTCCGCGCATTTGATGGAAGATGGAACACAGATTTCAGCAGATAACATTGTTGTTGTAGTGACGGAGGTAAAAATTTTAGATGAGATTGGTCGTCGAAGCGTTCGCACAATTGGAGAAGGGAAGGTGTTTGTGTTTCGAGACGGCAAGAAATTGATTGGGACATGGAAAAAAGAATCGCAAAGCAACAGGCTTCGGTTTTATGACTCGGATGGAGTCGAATTTGAATTGAATGCTGGCGTTACTTGGGTAGAAGTGATTCCTGATGAATCTGATTTGGAATTGGGTTTTTGGTTTTAGGTTTTGGGTTCAGAAGTCATAGGTCAAATGTCAGATGTCAATTCTAAATTTCGCTTATAATAATGCGATCGAGACCTTGGAGGTCTTTTTTTATTTGCGTTTTTGCGCGTGGGAATTGGTGAGTTATAAGTTCGACAGCTCGCGAAGATTGTGATGGATCGATTTCAATGAGTGAAAAAATGTATCTCGGCAGAAGACTTCGCATTTTGTTGAGCTGTTTGAAGAGCCGCCAATACGATTCAAGTCCATCTGGTCCTGCTTCGAGTGCCTCTTTTGGTTCGAATCGCACATCATTTTGAATTGTTTCCATTTGATTGTGTGTTAGATATGGAAGATTCGCGCACAAAATTAGGTGTTTGAAAGGATAGACAGATGAAATTTGTTGTTTTGAAGATGCACGCATTGATTCAAAAAGATGCACGATCGGCATGAGCAAATCGCCTTCTTTGAAGTCAATAAAGTCTTCGACTTTATGTTTACTAGCATTTGTTTTTGCAACAGAAAGCGCATGAGGTTGAATGTCTGTTGCAACAACTGGAATTTGTGTTTCAAGAGCGAGCGTGACCGCAATTGCGCCAGAGCCGGTTCCGATATCTGCAAATAATGTGTGTTCTGTATCGTTTATTTGTTCTGCTAAGTTTAGCGCCTCGTGAATCAGTGTTTCAGTTGCCGGACGCGGAATCAGAACAAAAGGATTCACAAAAAAACTTCTGCCATAAAATGTTTTTTCGCCTGTGATGTAAGCGACAGGTTCAAATGAGCAACGGCGCTCGATGAGCGACAAAAGACGTTCTTGCTGATGCGGTTTTAAAAAGTCGTTTCCATGCGCAAACAGTCGAGCGCGCGACAAATTCAAAATATGCGAAAGAATTACTTCCGCATCGAGCATCGGTGACTCAATGCCGGTTTTTTTTAATTTGTTGTTGGCCCATTGAAGGGCCTCTAGGATGGACATGAAGAAAGGTCTGAAAGGTCGGAAAGTGGTTTTTTGGAAGGTCTGAAAGGTCAAGCCAAGTATAACAGATAAAAAGTTTATCCATAAAAAGAAAAGCGGCGCCGAAAAGAGTTCGAACGCCGTAAGAAGAGAGAGGAGAGACCGAGTTGGTTTCTCAAGATGACATGACGAGCATGGTTTTTGTCCAGTGGTAGGGAGAGGGACCAACCTTTCATGAGACGCTGTTTATGCGCTTAGAGACTTCTGTAAAGAAATCACCAAACACTTCACAGCATTTCACTACGAGTTGATTCCACTCCCGGACCACTCCGTTTCGACAGCAACGCGCTTTTGCTTGTTGCCCCGTCCTAGGTTCTGTTGCTTCCACAACCGATTTATTGGTGACGCTCCGAAGAGCATCTCCTCTAAACAGATTGTTTTGGCTTGAGTTTCAGGCTTTCACCTTGACTCACAGGCCTTGTAACGGTTGTCGAATTGGCTCTGCAAGAGTCATATACCGATTGCTCGGTACTTCTGCCGATTGCTCGGCAGTTCGTCCTAGTCACTGCTCCCTGACGCTTGCGCGTTTTGGTAGCGGTTTGGGAGGACAAAAAACTCTATGCAGATGGACGATCAGTGGAAGTCGAAACAACCACCGATCTTCGCCGGATTATTCCGAATCTCAAAGTTTTTGAAGCCATTCATGTTTTTTTCGATCAGCTTTTATCAGCTTTGAACTCGGGTTTCCCCTCGTTATCACTGATTATCAGCTGACCCTGGCCAGCATTTGGCTTCGCAACTTGTCCAGCTTTGTTTTCTTTTCGCATACACATTCTCTTTTGATCCCGTTCAAAGTCTTGTCTTCTTGCGGATTCAAGACTTTTACTCGGTATCTCGATCCCTTGCGGAATCTTTTATAGACGTGTTTGCGATTAAGTTTCCGCTGGCATGATCCGGTTTTAGGCCGGCCGGCTCTTTTAAGCCGTTTGCTGAAGGGTTTGACCAGTTTGCACCGGTCAGCCCTTTTCGCGCTTTGTCTGCCATGGCAACTTGCGTTGCCTTGGCTGACGGTAACGTCTAATTTACTACCACTTAAAACGCATGTCAAGAGCTGTAAAATCGGTGGTTTTTGAGAAATTTGTGAAGTTATCCACAAAGTTGGGGATAAGTTTAAAAAAGAGCGGTTGTATCGTGTCGCAGGGAACA
>JACQXU010000009.1 GCA_016208545.1 Candidatus Uhrbacteria bacterium
CGCCAGTTAAATGAAGCCAACTGCTTGGCTTTATTGAACTGGACAAAGACAGCAAAAAGAGGGATTTGAACGTTGGAGCCATATGCCGCCGGCTTTGATGGGAGGAGGCATGGCGAGGTGGTGGCCAGACCTCGGCAAGTTGACGAGCCGAGAGTCGAGGCCAAATCCCTCTCTCTCCGCCAAGTTTTACATTCAGCGAAATTGAAATATGAAAATTGGAGTCGGATCAAAAAAAACTAAAATAAATTCTGTTACGGAAGTACTTCGATGTTCAAGTTGAGCAATTCGGTCATACATAAAGTCTTGATGAAACTGTCGCGGGCGCAATTGATCGCGCAAAACAAGCGTATGTAAATCACGACTTTGGTTTTGGAATTGAAGGCGGGCTAATGAAAGTTCCTCAAACAAAATCCGGATATATGGAAGTAGCAGTTTGTGCAATATACGATGGTAATAAAATTCACATTGGTCTTTCGTAAGCATGCGAATGGCCAAAAAAAGTTCTTGAAAAAACACTAGATGGCCTTGATGGAAGCCAAGCAATGAAAGCAGTTGGCTTAACTCAGCATGAAAAACTAGGAGAATACGAAGGTCTCGTTGGAATTTTAACAAAAGGGCGAACAATCCGAACTGAATTTAACAAAGGCGCGGTTGTGATGGCTCTCATGTATTTGGAAAATCCAGAGCATTATTAAAACAGGAGCGGTTTTTACCATGTCTATGGGCCAACGGACTCGTCGCCGTTGGTGTTGTACGGTCTGGCTTTCAGCCAGACATCGTCCAACCCGTCTCGGAGGTACGAAGCCAAGCAGTTGGCTTCTTTACTCCTCCTCGACTCCCTCCGACATGGTAAAAACCGCTCCTTTGTTCGTTGAGGATTTCCTGCATGTTCGCCATGGTTATTTGAGGATTCAAATGACAAAAGCCATTGTCGCCATTGACAAGTGGCGATTTTTATTTTAGTTTAAATTATCCAGAACTTTCTGGAAAACAAGCGAAAGGAATGCGATGTCAAAAACTTTCCGAGAACCAAAGTGGGCTTTCAACGCAATCCAAGTCAGACAAGACGGCCAAATCGAGAAAGTTGGACTGTCGCGGGTTCAACATGTGCGGATTGAAAAATACATCGCCGCGCTTGAAGCGGCCGCAAGTTCAACCGTTGCCAATCCGATCTTCTCGCGATACTTTGTCAGAGAGAGCGTTATTCCGACACTCGGTGAAATTGTGCCTGCTGGCAACATCGAATACGGCTTTTGCCAAGCTCTTCATGGCGAAGAAGCTGTCATGGCCGCGTATCGAAGTAGGTTTGGCAGATCAACCCAAGACGTGATTATCGGAATCATTGCAGGAAGTCCTGGCAACATCGCGACACCTTGTGGAAACTGTCGAGATATCTTACTTGATGATCTTGGCACTGATTTCGAGATTGTGTCTGGCGCGGCAGATGGCGGAGAAGCGATCGTCGCCAACATGAGCCACTATCTCTTTTCCTGGTTCAAGACATTGAGCACGATCGAGATCCATCCGGACTTACATAACTTGATCGGGCTCGCCATTCAACATGGCGACCTCTTGGTGAACGACGCGTTCTCGCCAAAAGACGTTCATCCCGAACGCAGATATCACGCGCTCATTGTAACCAAAGTTGAGAGATTCGTCGGCGCGCATGATGTGATGTGTGATTACCATCCGATCTACGCGCTTCGTGACGCGATTCGCCAAGCAAGACGAAAACACGATCCGTTCGTACAATTGGTCGTGATTGTATGCAGAGGCTCTGGCGAGATCTCGCCTCATGTCATGTACAAGGATCGTCAGCATTTGCTTGAACTTAACTTGCAAGCAGAACTTCTCGCAAAAGAAGAAAACGATCCGCCAGTCTTTCTGGCAACATACGATGACGAACGCAAGGTGACTGGCTTGTGGCAGACAAGCGTAAAGCAGTGGCTTCCTCTTCCCTTCACTTCTCGCAACTTCGGCCAAGAACACATCGAGTCATTGGCCAAATACTACAAAGGACTTAGCGATAACTAAACCTGGCTCTTAACGACTTCACCGTAGGAGTCTTTTTTGTTAAACTGAAACTGTAGTGATCACATTATGAGTAAAAAATTAACTAAAGAGGAAGAGCAGATAATTATTAACAAAGGCACAGAACTGCCGTTTAGTGGAAAATACGATCAATTTTTTGAATCTGGAATGTATGCGTGTAAACGTTGCGGAGAAGTTTTGTATTCATCAAAAAATAAATTTGATGCGAAGTGCGGATGGCCGAGTTTTGATGATGAGATCGAAGGTGCAATTAAACGAACTCCGGATCCAGACGGAAACAGAACTGAAATTAGTTGCGCCAAATGTAGCGCACATTTGGGACATGTTTTAGTCGGTGAACATCTAACCGATAAAAATACGCGTCAATGCGTAAATTCATTATCGCTTGATTTTGTACCGCAACAAACTGTCAATTTCAAAAAAGCTTATTTTGCTGGCGGCTGTTTTTGGGGTTTCGAGTCTCTAATAAAACAAAAAGTTGGTGTGATTAAAACCAAAGTCGGATATATGGGAGGACAAAAAGATAAACCAACTTATGAAGAAGTTAGCACTGGAGAAACAGGACACAAAGAAACTGTTGAGGTGATATACGATCCAAAAAAAATTACTTTCGAAAATTTGGCTAAATATTTTTTTGAAATTCACGATCCAACACAAACTGATGGACAAGGACCGGATATAGGAACTCAATATCAATCTGTCATTTTCTACGCAAATGAATCTGAAAAAAATGAAACACAAAAACTAATCAATATACTTAAAGAAAAAGGATTTGATATTGCAACAAAACTTGAAAAGGTTGCCAATTTTTGGCCAGCGGAAAATTATCATCAAAATTACTATGCTAAAACTGGCAAGGTTCCATATTGCCATTCATACACAAAAAGATTTTGAGCTAAAAACCTTGTTTCAAATAGTATCCGGCCGGATTTTATTTGAAACAAAAAAAAATTCTAAAAAACAGTTGAATTAAATTATGCAATACTCGCTTAAACAAGTTGAAAAAACTTACAAAGTGTGGGGACAATTTCCATTTTTATATAAACTTGCTTGCCTTATCACGCTTATTGGACGAGAAAATAAATTGCGAAGACTGACGGTAAAAGCGTTGAAATTACAAACAGGCGATACAGTGCTCGATCTTGCTTGTGGCACTGGTTTGAATCACGAATTTTTAGAAAATGCCGTTGGGCCAAGCGGAAAAATTATCGCTTTTGATTATTCAATCGAAATGTTAACGGCCGCAAAACTGCGAGCAGTCAAACACAATTGGAACAATATAATTTTTATGCAAGGTGACGCGGCCAAATTGTCACTTAGTGAAAAAGTTGATGGCATTCTTTCAACTCTTGGAATCAGTGCAATTCCTCAACACAAAGAAGCACTGAAACACGCTGTAAATGTTCTTAAAAATGGAAAACGAATTTCTATTTTAGATGCACAACTTCCGACAGGTTTTTGGAAAATCTTCAATCCGCTGATCGCACATGTTTATAAAAATTGGGCTAGTTGGGACTATACAAAAAATATACGAGATGATCTCAAACAATTGGTTAATGATGTGGAAATTAAAAAATATAATGGAGGAACAATTTTCATCGCCACCGGAACCAAAGTATAAATTCTTACCTTGCTTTTCGATCCCAGCCGTGAGCTTGACCAGGTCGAGGACGCGGCGAATGACCGAGCGGACAACGGCGTCCGCCTTTCATCATGCGGCAATACGAACAATTTGATCCGCCGGAAGACATGGCTTTGCGTGCGCGATCGAGCGAATGAGAACTTTTCTTTTTTTTGTCGTCGTTGAACATATAAATAGGGGTATAGGGTTGCAGGGTTATAGTAACAATTTTTCGTCTTGACATCAATCCACAGACGAGTGCAAAGTGATATCATGTGATTAAACTTTTTGTGGGGCCATTTTATGAATCAATTGAAGATGTTATGAAACGTCTCGGTTATTTTTTTCACTGTGGACGGGATGGACGTCCGTGTTTTCATCGTTCTCTCAATGATCCGCCGTTTCCTCGATTTCATGCTTACGTTGTTCATAAAAACAACGGAATAGAAATCGATCTACATTTTGACGCATTAGATTCAATTGAACACAAAGGAAATCATCAACAATCTTGGGCTTACGAAGGAGGACGAATAATTGGAGAGATGCAGAGAATAACGCAGGTACTAGAAAAATAAGAGGTTTTGGGTGCTGGGTTTTGGGTTTTAATTTTCTAAAACCTAAAACCCAGAACCAAACACCTAACACCTAAACACATATGCAACAATTTTTCACTGGTCCGCTATCAGATCACGCACGCAATCTAATGCGACGTTTTGGATATGGAGAACAAAGAGCCAGAAGCGGACAAATCAGTTATGTTCGAAGAGTTTCAAGTGATCGTTTTCCGCGTTATCATGCTTATGTTGAAGATAAAAATGGCGGACTGCAAATCAATCTGCATATTGATCAAAAAGAAGCGAGTTATGAAGGTTCGCATGTTCATTCTGGTGAATACGAAAGTCCACTCGTGAAAGAAGAGATGGGTAGAATTGCACAGTTTATTCAAACAACAAAATCAACTTATCCGCCGGTTCAAACGCAGTTGCAAAAAAAGAAAACGAATTTTTTGTCAAAATTTTTTAAATAATTATAAAAAGATTGCTTCGCTTCGCTCGCAATGACGAAGAGATAAAAATAGAGCGCACGTGTTGCGCTCTTGAGTTTGATCAGACCGTAATCGGATCTTCGGCAAGATCAGTTTCGTCTACTTTTTCGACTACTGTGAGTCTCGGAGGCTTCCCGTAGAAAAGAGCTAACCCTCGTTTTCCATAGCGACCTTCGATGTAGTCAGTCAGGCCTTGGCATTCGCCGTCAAGCACTGGTTGCGGCGGAGCGACGCCTTGATAGACGTTATCACAAGAGATCTGTAGATCTAATCCTCGTTTCTTCGCTTCCAGCATCAACATTGTTGCGGCGCGGGCCATGTGCCAATTGTCAGTGACGAGGTGCACTAATGTCATTCCGTGATATCCCGGCACGCCCTTCAACAGACGCACAATGCCTTGAACGTCCGCGAGCGTATTTGCGTGGTGGTCGTATACTCGAAAGCACTCTTTAACTCCTCGACCGTATGCATGATCCTCGTAAACACGCAGATCACCACCTTCGAATGCATCGCCTGCGATGATAAGAGGTATTCCATTTCGCAAAGCTACTTCGATCGCGCGATTGATTCTACGAAATGAGAGTCCGTCTTTTCGAGAAGAATCATCGTGAGGTCCGCACAGCATCGCAACTATCGCACACCTCATGGTCGGTTGACTCCTTAAGTTGGTAGATGGTAGTAGATAGTAGGTAGTAAGTAGAAAGTATACTTGCTTAAGAAAAAACGCGTATACCTACTACCTGCTACTTACTACTTCTTTACTCCAAATGCTTCCATAATGAATCAAAAATCATTGTTTGTGTCAATGCAATGGCCGTATCATCAATTATCACTCCGAAAAGTTTTCTTTTTTCATCAACAGACACATAAGCCGTTTTGCCGGGATAGATAAAAATGTACGTCGGGGCTTTTTCTTCTTTTGTGAGCCACCTTCGCTCATCCAAACCAGATGTACTACCACCGTGCCCGATGGCGATCGCGCGCACTCGAATTTTTTCTCGAATTCGCTGTTTTGTGTATCCAGTCCAAGAGTGAAGAATGAGATCGCGAATTGCCGCCGAAGAATAAACTCGATACATTTTGTCGAGCGAATGGGCGCACGTCTGGATCACATCTTCCAGAATCGAACGCACGCCCACCTCGCCCTCGTAGTAAAAAACCGTCGGACGATGCTGACTCCAGCCCAAAAGTTTTTGGAGATCCGGGATAGTTTCTTGCAGTTTGAATCGCGCTTCTTGCGCGGCGACTTCTTTACGTGTTGCGACTCCAGTTAATTTCTTGGGATCCTCAGCCGTAAAGAAGCGATGCGTTTTCGCATCCACGAAACTGACAAGACCCAGATCCATAAGACGTTTGAGCGTGTCATAGGTCGTTCCTCGGTTTAAACCGCATTCCTGCCCAATCTTCCGCAAAGGCGCGGTGCCTAACTTAAGGAGAACAAGATAAATATCAAAATCTTTTTTTTTAAGACCGATCGCTTCCAATGTCTCCTCTGAAATTGTAGGACGCTTACTCATAAACATGAAATAATAATGAAGGTTTTGTGGATAAATCAAAAATACCCTGTCTTTAGGGTATTTATTTAGATCAATTTTGTCAATTTTTTTTCGACAATTTTATATACCAAAACCAAAAACCTAACATCATCATCACGATTGCAATGTATTGCGCTGGAGTTAGTCCGAAATATCGAACGTCAGACATTGGAAGATCTGTCGCTCGAAGAAAGTCTAAAAAAAATCTAGCAATGCCTTTCCAGATTAAAAAAACAACAATATAAGTTCCAACTTTTGAATTTATGCGCGCAAGAATAAAAAATAAAATTGCTAAAATCAAACCGTTTAGAGAAAGATAAAGTCCTAGATCATGTCTGACTCCATCTGGATATTTTACACCAAGAAAAAAATTTGTGAAATTTCCAGGATGTTCGTGCAAAAGAAAACAGCCGATGCGTCCTACAAAAAGCCCGATCGGCAATCCAAAAATCGCAGTGTCAGCATACGACCAGATATCAACTTTTTGTTTTCGCAAAAATAGCACACCAAAAAGCACTGAACCAATAAATCCTCCCATCACAGACATTCCTCCGTCCCAAATCCTCACGAGCTGAAGCGGCGAATCAAAATACAAAGTCGGTTCGTAAATGATGTGAAAAAGTCGCGCGAAAATCATCGCGCCAATAATCACCCAAAATGCCAAATCGAAAATAATTTTTGGATCTTGTCCGCGCTTTTTTGTCATCCATGCTGAAACGTAAGCCCCTGTCAAAATTCCAAGAGCAACAAAAAGTCCCCAAACTTGAATTGGAATAGGACCAAGATGAATTGTGAAGAGATGAAAATAGGGGAGCATAGTATATCAAACTCGAAATTCGAATATCGAAATTCGAAACAAACGTTATTTTCCAAAATCCAAACTTATTTGTTTAGAATTTCGAATTTATACAATTGGTGTTTGTTTGTGCCACTCTGTAACGCTCTGATAATACATTCCGATTCGATACAACATATGTTCATCAAATGGTCGGCCCATGAGTTGAAGACCGACTGGCAAATCTTGAGAAAAACCACAGGGCAAAGACATCGCTGGAACTGTGGCGAGATTTGCTGTGATTGTATAGATGTCAGACAAATACATTGTTAGAGGATCACCAAATTTTTCACCTAATTTCCACGCAACAGATGGACTTGTCGGAGTTACAATCGCGTCAACGTGTTTTAAAACTTCGTCAAAATCTTTTTTGATGAGCGATCGCACTTTAAGCGCTTTTCGATAATACGCGTCGTAATATCCAGCCGAAAGCGCGTATGATCCAAGCATAATTCGGCGTTTCACTTCAGGACCAAATCCTTCGCCGCGTGAACGCGAATATGTTTCTGTTAAATTTTCACCTGTTGAATGATAGCCGTATCGAAGCCCGTCGAATCGTCCGAGGTTTGAACTTGCTTCACAAGGCATCAAAACATAATAAACCGCTAGCGCATATTGCACGTGCGGCATTGAAATTTCAACAACCTTTGCTCCACCCTTTTCAAGTTCAGCAACAGCGTCCATTACAAGCCGCTTCACATCAGCATCCATTCCTTCCAAAAAATATTCTTTTGGAATTCCGATCGTGAGTCCGTCAACTGTAGGTTCTATGAGTTCTGAAATGCTCGTTTCTGAAAGTTCAACTGAAGTTGCGTCTTTTTGATCTTTGCCTTCGATTGTTTGCATTAAAAATGCAACATCTTCAACTGTTCTAGCAAACGGACCAATCTGATCCAAACTTGAAGCCATTGCCATGAGCCCATAACGAGATACGCGGCCGTACGTCGGCTTGAGACCGACAACCCCGCAGAGCGAAGCTGGCTGGCGAATTGAGCCACCCGTGTCAGAACCAAGCGCAACAGGCGCGAAACCGGCAGAAACAGCAACAGCAGAACCTCCACTTGAACCTCCTGGCACTCGTGTTTTATCCCACGGATTTTTTGTTGTGCCGAAATGCGAACTTTCAGTTGAAGAACCCATTGCAAATTCATCCATGTTTGTTCTGCCAAGCAAAACAGCACCTGCGGATTTGAGTCGATCGACAACAGTCGCGTTGTAAACGCTTTTGTGACCTTCCAAAACTTGAGACGCGGACGTATTTCCCCATCCTTTTACCATCATGTTGTCTTTCAAAAAAATCGGAACGCCGGCAAGCGAACCAAGCTCTTGCCCAGATGAACGCGCTTTGTCAATTTTCCTGGCATCCTCAAGCGCGCTTGGTGAAACTTCCAAAACTGAATACAAATCTCCGTCTAGTTTTTCAATTCGAGAAAGATAAGCGGAAACTAAATCTTCAGAAGAGAATTCTTTTGATTCTAAAGCTCTGATAATTTCTTTGAGCGAGAGTGTTGTTACATCCATACTGATTGAGTTTCAAGAAGATCACCGTTTCGAGATGAAAAATTTTCAATCGCACGCTTTCGAGCGTCTTCAGCGCATTCTTCAATAACGTCTTCTCTAAAAACATTTATGACATCAAGCGAATGTTGTAATTCCGGAACATCGCCTGTGTTAACTTCCTGTAACTTTTGCACATATTCCAAAATCGAACTTAATTGATCTTTGTATTCATCAATCTCTGCTTCGGTTAAATAAAGTCTGGCAAGTTTTGCGATGTGTTTAACGTCGTTTGTTGATAGGGGCATATTTGTAAAGAAGTTGAAGAAGTTGAAGAAGCTAGAGAAGTTATTTACAACTTCTTAAGCCTCTTCAGCTTCTTGAGCTTCTATCCAAGCTTATCTAAAAACTCCTTCTCCGACAAGGTCTTCACATTGAGTCTTTTAGCGTCGTCAAATTTCGAACCTGGATTTGCTCCAACAACAACGAAATCGGTTTTTGAACTGACTGATCCTGCGACTTTTCCTCCAGCCTGCCGAATTTTTTCTTTAACCTCTTCTCTCGAGAGAGTTTCGAGCGTTCCTGTCACAACGAATGTTTTTCCTTCAAATACTCCGGATTGCACGTTTTGTTTTTGGTGATGAATAAGCACACCAGCTTTTTCATAAGCCAAAAGCAATTCTTCATTTCGCGATTCAGAAAAAAATTCATGAACGCTTTTTGCAACAACGTTTCCGACTCCTGCGACTTTTTCCAATTCGTCGAGTGATGCGTTCTTGATCGTTTCAAGAGCGCCAAATGCATTTGCAAGATCTATCGCCGTTTGTTCTCCAACGTTTCTAATTCCAAGCGCTACCAAAAAATTCGACAGTGAAATTTCCTTGTGGGATTGGATTTCGTCAACCAATTTTTGCGAAGATAATTCTGCAAATCCTTCAACGATTAATAAATCTTCAGGCTTAATTGAAAAAAGATCAGCCTGACGGTTAATTATTTTTTTCTCGAGAAGCGCGGCAATTGTTTGCGGCCCGATTCCGTCAATTCCAAACGCACGCGCCGCGTGCAAAATCGCTTCTTTGTCCTGCGAAAAACAATGCTTGTTCGTGCAATACATTGCCACTTCTCCTTTCCTCCGTTCAATTTTTGATCCGCAAACCGGACAATGCGTCGGCGGTTTTACAATCGCCGCTGAACTTGGTCGAAGTTCAATCAAAACATTTTTTATTTTTGGAATAATATCGCCGGCTTTGAACAAAACAACGCTATCGCCTTCACGAACATCAAGACGCTTAATTTCGTCAAGATTATGTAGTGACGCGTGTTGAACTGTTGTTCCTCCGATCCAAGTAGGATCTACAAGCGCGACTGGAGTCAAGGCGCCTGTGCGTCCTACAAACCACTGAATTCTTTTCACAATGGTTGTTGCTTCTTCTGCTGGAAATTTCCATGCAATAAGTCCGCGAGGTGTTTTTCCTACAACGCCCAAACTATCGTACATTGAATTTTCATTTACACGCGCGACCATTCCATCAATCCAATAATCCAATTTTTCACGAATTTTTTGCAAAAGCGACCATTGCGCGCGGGCATCGGAAGTATTTTCACAAAGTCGAGATTCAGGAACTGTCCGAAATCCAATTTCGCTCAAAAGTTTCCACTCTTCTTCCATTGTTTTTTGTTGAACGTCAGCCAAAAGATCCCACGCGACAAAAGCAAGCGGCCGCGATGCAGTGACAGTTGGATCCAGCTGACGAATTGAACCGGCCGCGGCGTTTCGCGGATTAGCAAGAAGCGGTTTGCTTTCTTTTTGCAATTTTTTATTGGTTTTTTCAAACGCTTTGAGCGGAAAAAATATCTCACCACGAACTTCCACACGCTGTGGAAGTTTTGTATTTTTTGGTTGCGTCAACAGAAGCGGAATTGATTCGATAGTTTTTACGTTTTGCGTTACATCTTCGCCAATTTCTCCGTCACCGCGAGTTGCCGCATGCGTTAGAAAACTATTTTCATAAACAAGCGAAACAGCAAGTCCATCTAATTTTGGCATGCAAAAAAGTTCGATCTGTTGTGTGTCTAATATTTTTTTTATTCGTCCCATCCATTCATTAAATACATCGGGCGTAACAACATCCTCCATTGAAAGCATTCGCGTTTGATGTTTGATTTTTTGAAATTTTTCAAGTGGCTTGCCTCCAACTCGCTGTGTTGGAGAATCTTTTGTTATAAATTTTGGAAAAGCCTGTTCAAGTTCGTAAGATATTTTGCAATGAGTATTTTTAGTTTTTGAATTCGTTGTTTTACATCTTTTTCGGTCATACAAACAAACTCAAATACAATTGCAGAGGCACGTCGCCAAAAAACAAAATCACTATCGTACCGACTGCTAAAAATGTTCCAAACGCGATTGGAGTTTTACGACCAGCTCGTTTGCTCAAAAGAAGAATAACTCCAATAATCGCGCCTAGCAAATAAGCGATAAAAAGTGCAACAAGCCCTTGACTTAGCCCAAGCATTAATCCAATAAGTGCGCCCATTCGAACGTCTCCTCCGCCAACCCATGTCCCGTTTGAAATAACAAATTGTAAATAAAAAAAACTTCCTAAAATAATTGCGCCAGAAATCAGCGACAACGCTGGAACCGGGCTAATCCACAAATTTAGAATGATAGCGACAATCATCGCTGGGACAGTAAAACGGTCCAAAATAAAAAGATGACGAAAATCGTACACAAAAATTACAATTAGAAATCCTAAAAAAATCCAATCGCGCACAAGAGTTAATAAATCAATTCCTCCTTGTTCAAACTTCAAATAAAAAAGCAGGAACAAAAGTCCTGTTGAAAATTCAACAAGGGGATATTGCCATGAGATAACATTTTTACATTTGCGACACCTGCCTCGCAAAATAAAAAAACTCAAAACAGGAATCAAGTCGCGCGCTGTAATCGGCTCCTCGCAAGTTTGGCAACGCGATCTTCCTTTTGCAACAGAAATTCCGTCGTGAACACGAAAAATAGCAACGTTCAAAAAACTGCCAATACATAAACCGAGGATAAAAATAAAAAGTGGAAGCATTATAGACATCACACTATGAAAAAGCCTTTAGCCTTTAGTTATAAAACACGTGTCCATCCTAACAGCTAATGGCTAATAGCTAACGGCTATTTTTAATCTCACTCCACACACGTTCCAGCTTCCATTCCGTCAGGTGTTGCGCAATTTACTCCGGTTTGAAGTCCGACAGATGTTAGACTATTCTCAAGTTCAAAATGAATCACATAAGAATCCCCTTCGTCGAGCACACTGTAACAAAAAGCTTTGCGAGACGGTTCACCGCAAGCGACAGTTCCTTTCAAACCATTTTCATATGTTCGAGGCACACGACGCAATAAAACTTCAGACTCTGTTGAACAGTCACCGCGGAATCCGGACAAACTCAAACACGCGCTTTGCGAAACATCTCCGATCGGCAAAAGATCTCCTGGTGGATAAGAATTATTCTCGTTAAAATAATCTTCAAGTGCACTTTGAACCAAACGCACGTTTGAAAGACGTGTCGCATCGCGTTGTTTTGAACGAGCAGAATTCACTGCAACAGCCGAAAACGTTCCAACCAGCGCAATGATCGCGACAACAACTAAAATTTCAATTAAAGTAAAACCTGGTTTTGTTGAAGACATAAAAATTTTTATAAAACGGATGTCAAATGTCAGAAGTCAGATGTCAGATGTTCTTCATTCAATCTCACGCATCGCGAGTCCAACTGCAATACTCATTCTTGGACCAATCTCTTCCAAAACAACAGACAAATCCTGCGGATACACAATGCGCGCCCACGGATCGCCTCGATACACATTCATATTCAAAGTTGCTGAAAGATATTCAGGAACTCGCGGAAGATGAGCGGATCCGCCAGTTAAAATTATTTTCTCAACTTTTTTAACTTCAGTAAACTCCATTCCTGCATACAACTGAAGTGCGTATTTGATTTCATTCACAAGCGGTTGAAAAACTGGCTCAAGTAAAGTTGGCAAACCTCCTGGAAGAGCTGATTCTGATGAAGAAAGTTCTCCAAAATCGCGTTTCATTCGTTCAGCCTGTGCAAGATCAGTGTTTATAGATGCGCTAATGCGGCTCGTAACAGAATCTCCTCCGAGATTTACACTTCGCGTCACAAATGGAATTCCGCGCTCAACAATTGTGATATTCGTACGTTTTGCTCCTAAATCAATAATTACAATAGCACTTTTGTCTTTTCCAACAAGCGAACGAATCAACGCAAACGACTCTGTGTCCAAAGCCTGCAACTGAAGTTTTGCAACCTTAAAAATCTCAATATATTTTTGCACTAAAGTTTTTGCCGCGCCAGTTACCAAAACTTTAACTTCTTTTTCTTCCCTCTCAGCCTTCTGGGGCTTCTGGGACTTCTCGGACTTCTTCACTTCTCCATCCAAAAACGTCGAATATGTAATCATTTCTGAAAGTGGAAGTGGCGAAAGTTTTTCAATTTCTGCATCAATAAGCGGCTTAAGTTGTTTTCGATCTTTGGCAAGCGGAAGCGAAAGAATCGTTGAAAAAACATTGGACATTGGAAGAGCAGCCATTACAGAGGTTGATCGGCATCCAGCCTTTTTGCAGACTTCTGTTAACAATTCGCCGGCAAATTTTGTGTCGTCAAACAACAAACCTCCTGTTTCTGAAACTGGAAGTTCTGCGTATCCATAAGTCATCAATCGCGCGCGGCCTTTTTCGTTTGTCAGTTCAACGAGCTTAATACTGCTAGCTCCGATGTCGACTCCAAGATAACCGCTTTTTTGAGTTTTTCCAAAGAGACTCATAGTGGAATAAGTATAACACAAAGTCATGGAGTCATGGAGTTGTGGAGTCCAAAACTTTATTCACCAACTCGTCGGCCTCTTTATTTTTTTCACGACGAACATGAGTGAACGTTACTTTTTGAAATGCGTGCAAAAGATTTTTCACTTCCAAAAATCGTTTTGCGATTCCTGGATCTTTAACTTTATATTGACCGTTCAATTGTCGATATGCAAGTTCGGAATCGAGATAAAATTCTACATTGTTCGCGCCAAGTTTTTTAGCTTTTTCAAGTCCAATAATAATAGCTGTATATTCAGCTTGATTGTTTGTGGTTTTGCCAAGATATTTTGAAGCAGTTGCGATTGTTTTGCCTTCGTGGCCGCCGACGATTTCTTTCAAAACAGCAGCTGATGCGGCAGGACCAGGATTGCCACGAGAACCGCCGTCAGTGTAGATGCGGAGGTGCATATAAAAAAAGGGAAAGGGAGTAATGGGGAAAGTGGTAAGGGAGTAATGGGGAAATTAATCACTTAAAATTTCAATGAGATCTGGCAATTCTGCAACAGTTTCTATACGAAATCTCACGCGGCCGAGAACTTGGCCACGTTTTGTCTCAACATCCACGCGCCACATTCCATCGGTAACAGTTTTTTTCATTGAGTAACCACGATACCCTGCTTCGCGACCGCCGTTTACTAAAAATGACAAACGATCTTTATCAATCCACTTTCGCTTCTGTTCATCGTAAAACTGCCAATTATGAACAATTGTAGTGTTCAACTCCGCTGGCGCAAAAATTGATGTGAAAACAAATACTCGATCGCCATTATTAATATGAACTGTTTGAACTGGGAGTAGTCTCTCAATAAAACTTCGCTCTTCGTCTTTCAGCTGATACTCGCCACCTGAACGAACAATATTATGATACACGCCAGCTTCTCTAATTGAAAGAGGAATCGGTGGAATTAAATTGAAAAAATAAAGACCATTCATCAAAACAAAAATTAAAAGTGCGGAAGACGCGATGGATTTCCCAATTTGTCTTACACTATCAAAAAATTTTGAAAGAGCTGTTACGTACAACAAAAAAAATCCTAAACTCATTAAACCAGCGGCAACGAAAAAAAATGGACCAAGTGAATTAAAAACGTACGAAAAAATCACTGAAAAAACCGAAAACAAAACAAAGTAAAATACGCTCATGTGAACAATTGGTTTGAGATAATATGACCTAAAAACTTCATTTGAAAGCATGAGAAATGCAATTATGATTAGTATCGGCCAGCTCACGGAAAACGATCCGCTGAACCAATAAAAAATCAAAGACGCACTCAAAAGCGCGCCAAGCGAAAACTGAAAAATAAGCGGAGCAAGCAAACAAAGGTAAGAGATAATTTTTCCACTGCGATTTGCAATATGAAGCAAAGTGATTGCAATTCCTACAACTAAAATATGAACTGCGAGGATCAAAAACGCTGTTTGAATTTGTATGCTTCGAAACGTTACAAAATCAACAGCAACACCAAACAACAGCGTTCCAGGAAGCAGAACACGTTCATATTTCACATAAAGTCTTTTCAATTTTTCGTAACGAAATAATTTTTTAATACGATCTTGCATAAATTAATATCCACCGCTTTGTATCTCTTGAACTTTATAATATAAAGCCCAATCACCTTTTGAAGTTTGAATAACGCTTGGATCGCAAATAATTTGGCTATAACCAGATGAAATAACTGAACGTTCATCAGACCAATTTAATCCATCTGAAGAAGAGACGCGCGAAATTCCATTTTTACAAAAATAGAGATGCATTTTACCGTCCACTGCTTCAATAACGTCCGGAACATTGCCTCCAAGATCAATTATACGATCCTTTTTAAACGTCAAACCATCCGTGCTTTTTGCAATTGCAATTTGTGCTGAACCACCGGAAACGCTATATCCTGCGTACATGTACCAAGTTGAACCGATTTTTGCGACAGTAGGATCAACAACTGGCCATTCCTCAAATCGAACACCGTCCTCCTGAAGCCAATTTATTCCGTCTTTTGAAAGTGCGCTCATAACTTTTGTTTGACCATTTATCAAATCAGTCGGAGGAGAAACAAAAAACATTCTGTAATATCCGTTGTCGATTTTCATAACAAACGGATCCCAAACTTTTGATTCTGTAAAGCCATAAATCGTACAATTTCCGCTTGTGAATGTTTCACCGTCAGTTGAAACAGAACAATCCATTGTGTCGTAATTTCCATCAACGTAATACAAAACGTAACTTCCATCATCGAGCTGAATAATCGCTGGAACGCTCGCGCGATCTTTGATTAACTTTCCTTCTTTTACCCAAGACGTTTCATCATTTGAAAGTGCTCGATAAACTTTGTGATAATAAGGATGATTGCAACACAGTGTGGATGGAACGCTTGAAATTTTTGGATGAGGAGAACCGTGCGAAGCAGGATCAAATTCTGTTTCAGTTGTCGTTTCACTTTCTTCGGCGCTTGTGTCGTTTTTAGTTGTGTCGCTTTCAGTTGTCTCCGACGTTTCTGCTGTTTTTGTTGTTACAATTCCTGTTTCTATTTTTGCTAAATCACTATTTGTAATCCCCAATCCCAAATATCTCATGATTGTGTACGCGGCAGGACCATCTTGCATGTAAATTCGACGACAAGTTTTTGGATAAACGTACCACGCTTCGCCGTGTTGTTGAACTTGCAAAAGAATCTGGCCTTTTAGTTTGCCAGCAAGACTGTTTGAACTGCAAACGGACGATGATGATAACATTGAAGAAGTTGAAGTGACTATTGGAATTTTTGAGAGATCAGCATCAGTGATTCCCAAACTAAATTCCCGCATCATTGTGTATGCCGTTCCGCCATCTTTCATGTAATAACGTTTGTTGTCTGTATGACGCACAAACCACGCTTCGCCATGCTCTTGAACTTGAAGCAAAATGTAACCTTGAAGTTTTTTCGCAAGCGAAGTGTCGTACGCGCGAACTGAAAACGGCACAAAAATAACGAATGTTAATAAAAGGAAAAAATATTTTGACATAAGAAAAATTTTTAATTTGAAAT
>JACQXU010000010.1 GCA_016208545.1 Candidatus Uhrbacteria bacterium
AAATGTCAGTCGTGTTTTCTGGCGGACCGGACGGGATTCGAACCCGCGATCTTCTCCGTGACAGGGAGACGTGTTAACCGGGCTACACCACCGATCCGTGAGCGAGTGAACTAAGTAGCGTACAATCCGAAGGATTGTCTACTTCCGAGCGAGCGAACAGGATATGGCCGTAGGTTTTTAGAAAGGCCATATCCATGTGTAAAACGAGAGTTAAACTATATCCACGAACGGCGGAATAATAACATAACTATCACAGTTCGTGCAAGAGCGATTTATTGACAATCAGCACTTGTTTGTGATATTTTTTTCTTCCAGAAAGGAGCAGAACTTGGAACTCAAGAAAAACTACGGCATTCGAATAGAGCGCGCGGAAAGTGGAAGAGTGATCCTTTACCTCACTTGCAATGGCACTGATACAGGTACTTATTTCATTTACGAGATTGGTAACATCACACACTACCACATTATTGGCACGATAAAATCGTGGCATAGGCTCAGTATACTGACAACAATCGAAGATCGCGACAAACTCGTCGCCGAAGCTCGTGAGCTGTGGATACCGAACTACTGACCCTCTCGGGTCTTTTTCTTTTTTATGAAATGTGTAAAATAAAGTCCATATGAAAAATAAAGTAATAATCGTTACGGTTTTACTTGTAATCTTCATTTTAGCGCTCGGAATCACATTTTGGACATTCAAAGGAAACGAACCAGAAAAAATTTCTTGGGACGGGAATCTTCAGACAGCACGTTTCCGTCCACAACAAATTGCTGGAGAAGAACGCGGTTCTTCTTCGTTTATTCGACTGACTTGGCAAAAACCGGAAACGATTTATAATCACTTTTTAATCACTGTCGCAAATCCTGAAACTGGTTGGACGCGAAAGGAATCAGGCGAGCACGAGCGTTTTAGTTTAGATATTTCAGATCTTGAGCCAGATACTTTGTACACATTTGTTGTTCAAGCTTGCGGAAATCCAAATTGCGATGCTTGGATCACATCAAAAGAAGTAAGCGACCGAACAGAAAAAATGTTTTGGAAATTCACTGATGAAAAAATATCTGATGACTTGCCTAAAAAAGATGAATGGGAAGAAGTTATAAATTTCGAGAGTTCAATTTTTTTGACAGTTGATGATAAACCATGGACTGAAAATAAAAATGATTGGCAAATCGAAAATGTTTTTGTCCAATCAAAACCGTACAAAATAATTTTGAAACTCGCTAAAGTTGTTGAAAATGGATCTGGAGAAACGCTCTTTGCGGAATTGCTGAATCCGTAAAAATCAAACAGTCACAACATCAAACGCTTCGCCGTGACGGCCTCCTAACACGACTGCTAGCCGCATTCCTTTGCGAATTTTTTTCAAGTCCTGAAGAACTCGAAGCGCACGAGAAACAAAAGTTTTCTCTTTTACATTTTTTAGTACGAACGGTTCACTCCCCCATCGAAGTGCTGTTTGCCGAGCCAGTTTTGGATTTGAACAAGCAATAAAGAGTGGAATTTCAGCATGAAACCGATTAACGCTTTCAGACCAGTTCGCAAGTTCAATTGAAACAATAATGCCGTCTATTGTTTGTTGTGTTGTGGCAAGTTTCACAGCCTGTGCCACAGATCCTATCAAATCTTTCACAGCCGGAGGATCAAACACAACATCATCAAAACGCGATACTTCAGCTTCTTGAACTATTTTTGACATTGTTTTAACTGCCTGAATTGGAAATTTCCCAGTTGCTGATTCGCCAGAAAGCATCACTGCGTCAGTGTGATCAAACACTGCGTTTGCAACATCTGAAACTTCGGCGCGAGTTGGACTTGGGTTTCTAATCATCGAATCCAACATCTGCGTTGCGACAATAACCGGTTTGCCAGAGACTCGACATTTTTCAATCAGTTCTTTTTGCCGAATTGGAACTTCTTCAGCTGGAATCTCTATCCCCAAATCACCACGCGCGATCATCACACCATCAGCCTCATTCAGAATTTCATCAAACGCTTCTATCGCTTCGTGTTTTTCAATTTTAACAAGAACGCGCGGCGCAACTTGTCCAGCTTGAACAAATTTTTTGATCAACTGTTTGAGCGAACGAACATCACCCGAGCTTTTCACAAATGAAAGCGCGATCCATTCAACTCCAATTTGAACAGCGAACGCAACATCTTCTTTGTCCTTTTTTGTAAGTGAAGAAACAGAAAGTTTCGAATCAGGAAAATTCATTCCTTTGTGTGAAGTAACTATTCCGCCGTTTGTTACTTCTGCGTGGATATCTTGTCCGACAACTTTTGTAATTTTCATTTCAATCAAACCGTCGTCAATTAAAAAACGTTGTCCGATTTTGACGTCTTTGTGCAATTTTTTGTAGGTTACTGGAATTTTTAAATTTTTATACAAATCAATCGCTGTTGAAAAAATCTGAGTTTCGCCGTTTTTAAGAACAATTCCTTCAGACGGCAATTCTCCAAGACGAATTTTTGGACCTTGCAAATCACCGATAACTGTTACGAACTTATGAACTGAATCTGACGCGCGACGAACATTACGCAGAAGCCTGCTATGTCCGACGTGTGTGCCGTGAGAAAAATTCAAACGCGCAACATCCATTCCAGCGCGCATCATGGCTTTCAAAGTTGCTTCTTTTTCACACGATGGACCAATCGTGCACACAATTTTTGTTCGATTTGTTCTGCCTGACATATTTATTTTTTTCGTTTTGATGCGCGAAATGTGCGCTTTTGTTCACCTAATAATTTTTTCAACTCTGATTCAAATGTTTTTACATCTTCAAACGATCTGTACACGGACGCAAATCGAATATACGCAACCTTATCAAACAATCGCAAATGCTTCATTACAATGTCACCGAGTTCGGCTGTTGTTAGTTGACCACGGCGTTTTTTTTGAATGTCGCGTTCAATTTTGTGAACTAATTTTTGAAAACCAACATCAGTGTATGGACGTTTCTCAAGCGCTTTTTCAAGTCCGCGTGAAAGTTTTTCACGCGAATAATTTTCACGTCTTCCATCGCGTTTTACAACTGTGAGATCGAGCAGTTCGATTTCTTCGAGCGTGGAAAATCTAAAACCACAGCGTTCGCACTCGCGTCGCCGACGCACACTCACGCCATCGGTTGAAATTCGTGAGTCAATAACTTTGGTGTCTTTGTGATTGCAAACAGCGCACCTCATACAATAAACATATTATAACAAAAAGTAAGCCGCGGCTAAAGCCTGCGGCTACCCAATGACCAAAACCCAAAACCTTTTTGTCAGCTACATCATCTTCTTTCTAATAAACGCCGGGATTTCTATTTCCTCTTCTTCAGTTTGCACTTTTGTTGCTGGAGCTGTTTTTTGAATTGGTTTTGGTTCTGGTCTTGATTCTAGGTTTTGAATTTTTGGTTCTTGGTGAGGCTCAACTGCTTTTGAAGAAAAACGCGGTGCGGTGGCACGTTGAACAGGATGATGAATCACTGGCTGTTCATCGCGTTCGCGTACTCGCAAAAAACTATTTGGCGACCATGTGCTTTGCGCTTGCACTTCAACAGTTCCAGGCGCTGTAGCGCGGCGTTCACGAGAATCAAAACCTGTGGCGACAACCGTGATTCGAATTTCATCATCCAAATCATCATTGATGTTTGCGCCAAAAATAATTTTTGCATCTTCATCCGCTGAACCTGTGATGACTTTTGCGGCTTCTGCAACTTCATGCATTCCGAGATCGGATCCACCTGAAATTGTAAATAGAATTCCTTTTGCGCCGTCAATTGAAAGCTCAAGTAACGGACTCGCGATTGCTTGTTTCGCGGCTTCGATCGCGCGATTTTCTCCAGACGCTCTGCCAATTCCCATTAAAGCCGAACCAGACAGCTCCATAATCGCTTTGACGTCTGCGTAATCCACGTTAATAAGACCTGGAATTGTGATGAGCTCCGCGATTCCTTTAACACCTTGTCGCAAAACATCGTCAACAACAGTAAAGGCTTCCATGAGCGAAGTTTTCTTATCAATTATCTGCAAAACTCTGTCGTTTGGAATGGTAATTATGGCGTCAACGTGCTGAAGTAAACGATCAAACGCTTCTTCCGCGATTCGACGACGTTGTGCGCCTTCAAATGTGAATGGTTTTGTGACAACAGCGACTGTTAGCGCACCAATGTCCTTTGCGAGTTTTGCAACTTCAGGACTTCCTCCAGAACCAGTTCCTCCGCCAAGTCCGCAAGTGATGAAAACCATGTCTGCACCGTTGAGCGCGTCACGAATTTCGTTTTGATTTTCTTCAGCCGCGCGAGCTCCGATTTCTGGATTCATTCCAGCTCCAAGACCTCGAGTAATTGTTTTTCCAATAGCAATTTTTTTTGGAGCAAGGTTTTGATTCAAATCTTGAACATCTGTATTTATCGCAATGAACTCGACACCTTTAATATTGTCGCTGATCATTCGATTGATCGCCGCTCCGCCGCCTCCGCCAATTCCAATAACTTTTATTTTTGCGAAGGTTTCTATGTCTGGTTTAACTTGCGCCATATTTGGGACATCCGCAAAACTCGCGATCTTTCGTTTCACGGGGCCCCGCCACCACATCAACGTAGCTATCGCTACGTCTCGGAGGCTGGCTTCCCCGTTCAACGAAATATCATCGAGTTTTGCAAATGTCCAGAATTATAAATTTTTAGCTTGTTGAACACAATATGTGTTCAAATTTTGCTTTCTTGAGCACAAAAATTCATTCACACTTTAAACATCAGCAGTTGGAATGTCAAGCTGAACAAAAAAAAGATATACACATGTAAGAAGCGAGAAGAAAGAAGCGAGAAGAAATTAAAGAAGATAAAAAAAACGGACTATGAAAGCTCGTTTTGTTTTTTTACTTCTTTCTTCTTTCTTCTTGCTTCTATTTTACGGCCTTATCGACTTAAACAATTTCTTCAACCCGCCAGTTATTTTTCCAAAATTTCCGCCAAATGAACGGAAAATTTTACCAACTCCACCATTTCCTCCAGCGCCGCGAATATGATATCCCCACAAAACCAAACCGATCGCAGTGCTCAAACCCGGGTCGTTTGACCTGTCTATTACAGAAGTCACGCCAATAGCTGTGCCAAGCGAAACAGGCAAACGTAAAGTTGTTTTTGCAGAATCCAACATCCCTGGTAATTTTGCTCCAGCTCCTGTCAAAACCAAACCTGCTGGCAACATTCCTGATCTCTCAACTTTCTTTAACTCTTTATCAACGTATT
>JACQXU010000004.1 GCA_016208545.1 Candidatus Uhrbacteria bacterium
CTTGGGAAGCTTACATACTGCCACTGTACTAATCCCGCAAAGTGGAAGTTGTACTACTGGACTTGGGAAGCTTACATGCTGCCACTGTACTAATCCCGCAAAGTGGAAGTTGTACTACTGGGCTTGGGAAGCTTACATTCTACCATTGAACTACACCCGCGGTTAATCTGGTCACTTGTTCAAGATCGTGACGCAGAGTATCATATTGATATACATTTTCCAACTTCGCGATTCGCAGGCTTCCGCCAAAGGCGGATCCGGCCTTTAGGCCGGAAAAGCCTGCGCCTACCAACTGCTCACTACCAACTTTCTCCACATGATTCTTTTAAAAAACGTTTCGAAAATTTATCCACCGAACGTCGTAGGAATTGAAGGAATAAATCTTCATGTAAAACCAGGGGAATTTATCTCGATTGTCGGCCGAAGCGGAACAGGCAAGTCAACGCTTGCCAAACTTTTGTTTGCAGAAGAACGTCCATCGCGCGGGAAAATTGAAATCGGAGGATGGGACATTACAAATATAAAAGATCATGATGTTCCAATGCTGAGACGGCAAATTGGTGTCGTATTTCAGGATTATAAATTACTTCAAAAAAAAACAGTTTATGAAAATGTCGCGTTTGCGCTTCAAGTTGCAGGCGCAACAGCTCGTCACATTCGAGATGTTGTTCCGTTGGTTCTGAACATTGTTAATTTGCACGACAAATACGACCGTTATCCAAAACAACTTTCCGGCGGTGAACAACAGCGAGTCGCGATCGCGCGGTCTCTTGTTCATCAGCCAAAAGTTCTGGTAGCTGACGAACCAACAGGGAATCTCGACACATTAAACGCGAGAGAAATTATGGACTTGCTTGCGAAAATCAATGAGTTTGGAACAACTGTCGTTCTTGTTACTCACGATCGCGACATTGTGAATCGTTTACGTCGACGTGTGATTACTTTGGAAGATGGAAAAATAGTGTCTGATGTTGAAGAAGGTCGTTACAAATTATAACTATGTTCATTTCGACTTATCGTGTTACAAAATTTGCGTTTCAGAATTTTTGGAGAAATTTTTGGTTATCTCTTATCACAATAACGATGCTTGTTTTGACTTTGCTCACGGTAAATATTTTGATCGTTTTGAATTTTGTGACTGATCAAGCAATTCAAACAATCGAAGATCGAGTTGAAATTTCCGTTTATTTTCATTCATCAACTCCTCAAACATCGGTTGATAATGCTGTAAGTTATTTGCGCTCGCTTTCGCAGGTGAGGGATGTGCAAACAATCAGTGCGCAAGAAGCGCTCGATCAATTCATTGCGCGTCATCAACAAGATGAAATTATTTTGAAATCTCTGGATGAAATCGGTGCAAATCCTTTTGGGCCGTCGCTTGTCATCAAAGCGCAAACTGTTTCAGATTTTGATTTTATTTTGGAGGCTCTTGAGAATCCGGAGTTCAGAGATTATATTCGTGAAAAAGATTTTTCTAATTATTCGGATGTTGTGGCGCGCATTCAAAACGCAACAGATCGCATTCGTACATTCGGTTTAGCATTGAGTATTATATTTTTGCTTATTGCGGTTCTCATTGTGTTCAACACAGTTCGCATGAGCCTTTTTATTCATCGAGAAGAAATTGGAATTATGAAATTGGTTGGCGCATCCGATCGTTTCGTTCGAGCGCCATTTTTGCTTGAAATGATTTTGTTGAGTTTGATCGCGATTGTTGTGACGCTCTTGATCGCGTATCCGACTGTTGCAATTTTGGAACCGAAATTTGGATTTTATTTTGGCGGAGAACCAATTGGACTTGTGAATTATTTTGAAAAAAATGGTTTGATGATTTTCGGTTTTGAATTTGTCGGTCTTGTTTTGTTGACAATGTTTTCGACAGGCATGGCAATGAGGAAATATCTCAAAGTGTAGAAGCTGATAAGGATGTGCTTGATTTTTGCATTATCTCATTTTATAATTCGTCCGCTTAATCCCGGGTCGTCTAATGGCAGGACAGCGGCCTTTGAAGCCGTGAATTTTGGTTCGAATCCAAGCCCGGGAACCAAAAAATTATTAAACTATGAAACCAACTTGTCTTTTCATCGGACGGTTCCAGCCGTTCCACAATGGTCACTTAATGGTTATTCAAGGAATGACAAAATTGTGCGGAAAAATTTTAATTGGCATCGGAAGTTCCGAAAAAAGCGGAACTGCTGAAAATCCTTTCACCGCGCAAGATCGAAAAGAAATGATCCAGCGTTCACTTCAAGCGGTAGATATTATCCCGATGTTTGATGTTGAGTTTGTTGAACTTACCGATGAAGAGGATGATATAAAATGGGCTGATCATGTGCTCGAGCGTGTCGGCCGTGTGGACAAAATATGGACTGGCAACGAATGGACAAAAAAATGTTTTGAAGGAAAAGCCGAAATTCAATGGATTAAGGAAGTTCCTGGTTTTTCAGCAACTGAAATTCGATCTCTTATCAAGAAAGACGGTGATTGGGAAGATAAAGTTCCAGAAGACGTTTATCGTTATATTTTAGCGATGAGAACTTGACATTTAACTCGTTTTTTGATAAAAAAGGAGCGTCCATAGTGGACACTCTTTTTACTGTCTGTAACAGACGGGAGAAATAGGAAAAATGCCTGAAAAGACGAGTTTGCCGAGTTCCTTTCTTTTGGACGCATCGCTTGAGGAAACTCTGTGTCGAGTTCTGAAGATTGATCCGGCCGAATGGAGAGCAACCAAGGCGCTTTGGGAATCAGGAACAGCGTGGACCATTCACCACATTCCAAAAAAGAACGGAGTGAGGATTATCCACGCTCCATCAGATCCGCTCAAGCTGGTTCTTCGGTCGGTTCTGAAGTTGTTCTTGCAATGTATACCTGTCCACATGGCAGTGCACGGCGCGCATCCAGGAACGAGTATTGTCACAAATGCTCGCGCGCACGTCGGTGACAAAGCGTTCTATTTTCTTGATCTGAAGGACGCGTTCCCGTCAACAAATCGGAAACGTTGTGCGTCCGTTCTTGGGCCAAGACTTGCGACACATCTCGCTGACGCAACTGATCTTTCAGAAAAAGACAGCAAGCGTCTTGCAGAAACGCTTATTGATCTGCTCATTGTTGATGATGTACTTCCGCAGGGATTCCCAACATCACCCGCAGTGCTCAACGTCGTGCTTGGAGCAGTTGATCGTGTACTCTCACAACTGCTTCGCGCGGAGTCTGAAAAGGAAGGAGTTGTATATCGTTACACTCGGTTTGTTGATGATCTGACGATCTCAACAGACGCTCCGGAGATTTCGAAGAAACTTCGGCAGTCAATTCGTCGAGCAATTACACACGACGGTTGGACTATTCAAGGCACGAAGGTTCATTACTTCGGCGATGCAGAGGAAGGTGACGAGGAACGAACAACGAGGAATCCCGAAGTGACAGGAATCATTCCAAATCCAGACGGACGACTTACGATTCCGCGGCCGAGGCTTAACAAGTTTCGCGCTATCTTGCACGATCTTCTGACAGCATCAACACAACGGCTTGAAGGTGATGCAGAAGCTCTTGGAAAACTTCAAGCACAGTTCGATCTGTTTCGTGAACTTTGCAAGAAGAGAAAGGTTTGGATTCAACCAAATTTAACTCTTCAGGAATGGTGCGGCAATGACTGGCCGCTTTCACCAAGAGAGCGACAGATCATTGTAGGAATCGTCGGGTTCGTTGGTATGGTTTACGACCAACAGCTTCCGAGCATAATTCGCAAGCCGTACAACGAGGCAAAGGTACGTTTCGGAATAGGACTGCGCGACATGGCTGGAATAAACGGATACAATCTGGACACCGAGATCTGTTGAACTAAGAACAATTCAGATCAAATCCGTTGAGAACGCGTGTTTCACGCGTTTAAAGGTTTGAAACTAGGCGCACGCTCGGACTCGCGCCAAGACGAAGCCTACTGCTACGCCTTGTCGCGCCGTTCCTGACACGACCTGACAGGTCGTCGCGAGCTCCTTTGCTGTCAGGCCGCGTCAGGCCCGTGCGTCCTCTCAATAATCAAGACTCGTTAAGAGCGCGTGTATCACGCGCTTGAGAGTTTGGAGCGTGGGATTTTTCCGCGCTTTGGACACCTGCGCCGCCTTGCTGGCGTAGGCGTCCAACCGATGTGACACAGTCCGCTCGCGGGCTCGCGTCCAGTGTCACATCGGCCGCTTTCCATTGTGCTGTGCTTTCACTGCGGTGCCGCGTTTTTCACCGGCACCGCTTTTTACACCAGAGTATTTATTTAGTACTTTGATGTGAGGAGACGCACATTCCAACCCAAAATCTTACATCTGACATTTGACAATTGACATCTGACCTTTGAACCCAAAACCTAAAACCCAAAACCACGAAAGGTAGGTCACAAAATGTCAAGAATCGGAACAGAATACGAAGTCGTTTTCATTGACAAAAACGGGATGATCGTACCAACGCTCGCGAGTGGGAAACAACCAGGAATAATTGAGATCAGAAATCTCGAAGCGTTTTCAGATCGTGTTTGCGAAGGCGCGCGTTTTGCCGCAAGTCTTATTGAGATGCAAGGCTCTGCTCGAAATCCAACTCGTGTTGTTTTGAAACTTGAGCGTCAGATCATCGCGATCGACGGAAAAGGTCTTGGTACAGATTTCTGGATTCGTCCTGAAACGCTTGCGCTCATCGAAGCGGATGTTTACTTCGGTCGCGCGATTCGACTTGTGGGTCCGAAAGGTTCCGGCAAAACAACGTTCGCACAGCTTCTTGCGAAAATGTTCGGCGTACCCTTCATCAAGGTTGATGGTACCGGCATTTTCAAACCCAAGGATCTTTTCGGCGCAGAGTCAGCAGAAGACGGTTCCACAAAATGGGTTCCAAGCGACCTCATGTTGTTCATCGAAACACATCGCTCAAGCAAACATTGGCCAAAGGCAATCGTGTGCTTGGATGAGTTTTCTCGAATGGGTCACAGCATGGCGCCGTTTCACGCTCTGTTTGATCACACTGGCCAATACTCGTTCACAACGACTGATGGCACTGTCGTGATTGATGGTTTGACAGGATTTATCTTCATTCTGACCGACA
Organism: Candidatus Uhrbacteria bacterium; assembly: GCA_016208545.1. Lineage (GTDB taxonomy): Bacteria > Patescibacteriota > Patescibacteriia > UBA9934 > GWF2-40-263 > JACQXU01. The sequence continues at coordinate 5,083 of JACQXU010000004.1, forward strand.
ATCCGGTTGGACCTGGATACATCGGCAACCAGTCTCTTGATGCGGCAATGAGTGATCGTGTTGAAGAACACGAATTCACATATCCTCCGATTGAATGGGAAGTTCCGTGGCTTGTTAGCAGGACAGGGATAACAGTGGATGAAGCAACCCATATTGTGCAAGTTGCCGCTGAAGTTCGCGTGCTTGCAACTGCACAAATGTGGGAGCAGGGAGGACCATCTCCACGCCGTACACTTCGTGCGGCAGAAGATGTTTCAATCGGGAAACCGATGTCGCTTGTTGTCCATGCAAGGATCATTGATCGTTACCCGGATGGAGATGCTGAATCGCCGCGGCGTGTCATTCAACAGCGGTTGAAAAGTGCTGAACTTCTTGACGAAAGAGTGGCGGTCGTTTCTGTTGTGAATGTGGCTGATGTTGGAGCACCCGCGACATGAAACTAACCGTCTGGGTTACATTTAGCGATCCGTTAAGTCATCACGCGACAATCCGTGTTCGTTCAGAAGATCCAAAAGAACCGCGGACATATGCTGTTCAAGTTGAGTATAGCGAAGGAGCAAGCTGGTCGGATATTTCTAGTCTGGTTATTTCACTCGCCAAGAAAAGACACGAAAACGAACCATCCCGAATGGTAGTTCCAGCTCGGACACGACAGCCAGATTCAGTTCCACCTCCGCCTCCAGTGTTCGTGTTCAAACCTGAAGAAATCGAACAGTTCGTAGACGAGATGCTAACGCGAATGCTCGCGGTCGCTGAAAAAGGTATTCGTCTGGAATTGATCGGTAACGGAACAGCTTCAACAGACTGTCGAGTGGTCGTCTACTTCAATCCAGAGCCGTTCTTGCGTGGTCAAATCGAAGCAGGAATTGGACGTGGTTTGCACGAAGTCGGACATATTCGGTTCGATCAGCATGGTACGAGAAAAGATCGTGATCGAAAGCTAACCGAAGCCGCGGCAGGGGTTGAATTGCTTACGCGCGCATCTGCAGAAGGCGGGGAAATGCTGAAAAGCGTTCTCAATCTTTTGATGGATCGTCGTGCGGACGATTTGCAAGTCAGAGCGTTTCCCGGAAACGCTGATCCGATCTATCACAGACTCGGTTACTTGCTTCCTGGTTCTTACTTGGAGCCTGGAACAGGTACACTTGTCACTCGACAAGGCGGTATTTCTCACGAATGTCGAACAAACGTTTATGTTGACTTCGTTTACGCAATCAAAAAGCGAACAAAACCAAGACACACCATCGTGCAAAAGTGTGTTCGCATTGCCAAAAGAGCGATTAGTCGCGTAAACAAGCACAAGCGTCGTTACGAACATCTTCTCACTGCGTCAAAACGCATTGTGTCTTTTCTTCGTTCGCAGATGAAACCAGAGGACGATCAACGTTTCGAGTCGTTTATGCAGGCTTTGCAGGTTGTAATATACGGCGACAAAGTTGATCCGGAGTTCACTCGACTTTTTAGATTGATGATGGCGAGCAAGCTCTCCATTCGTCGTCGGAAAAGTCTTGCGCTTCTGCCAAAACAATTAGCACAGACTTCGCAGAGAGCTGGCTCTGGATCTGGTCATGGTTCAGGAGCTGGCGCTGGAAGAGTGCTGAATACAGTGAAAGTTCTTCCAAATCCACAAGCTTATCAATCTGTGCTCGCAAGAGTCCGTCCTCAAGTCAACGGATTGAAAGAAGTTCTAAGACGGCTAAGTATTCCAGAAGTGAATCAGCTGACAGGCTTGACTCGCGGTGAATTCGATCTGGAAGCTTTGCCGGTTCTCGCAACCGGTCGAAGCGACTGTATGCAGATTGAACTGCGTGAACAGTGTCTTGATGTCGGGATCGCGTTCTTACTGGACGCAAGCGGTTCTATGTCAACTTTGAAAGCGGCAATAGAACTTGCTGTTGCTTTCAACGAGGCCGTTGTTTCACATCGTCGCTTTGTCGAGTCCGCTTTCTTCGCTTTCAACGATCGTGTGTTTGATTGCGGATCTGCACAACCCAATAACGGAATCGCCGGTGTTGGATGTGGTGGCGGAACTCAAGAGGAACTTGGAGTCCTTTCTGCTGGGAAATGGTTGTGCGGAATTCGACGGCCGCGCAAACTTCTTATCACGATTTGCGATGGAGCGCCGGCAAATGTTGAGGCTGTGAAAGTGGAGGTAAATGCGCTTCTCGCACACGGAATTCTACCGATGCGTCTTCTTGTCGGAGTGGACGTTGCTCCGCGCACATATCCAATCGAACTTTTCTTTGACTCGTGGTCAGAACTCAACAAGGAACTCGTCAAAGTCTTCTCCGCGGTTATCATGGCCGCTCGCACTGCGTGAGGTAATCATCTATACCTCGCGTTTTTTTGTTTGATGTTTGTTCGTACTCGTGTTATACTTTATAGAGTTGATTTACCCCCTAGAGTCTCGGCTCGAGGGGAAATTTGATTTAGAGACCTCTCTCAAAACTCGCGATCTTTCGTTTCACGGGCGCCCAGGCATATCTTCAACGTACACTTCGGTACGTTTTCAGATCTGCCAGCCCGTTTAACGAAATATCATCGAGTTTTGAGAGAGGTCTAAGAGGTCTATTTATGGATTTTAAGCTTCACTCAAAATTTCAACCAGCAGGCGATCAGCCAAAGGCCATTAAGCAGTTAATGACTGGTCTTCGAGCTGGTCATTCTGCACAAACCTTGCTTGGAGTTACTGGATCCGGAAAAACTTTTTCCATCGCAAATGTTATTTTGCAAACGCAACACCCGACGCTTGTGATCGCGCATAACAAAACACTCGCCGCGCAGTTGTGCAACGAGTTTCGTGAATTTTTTCCGGAAAATGCTGTCGAATATTTTGTAAGTTATTACGATTATTATCAGCCAGAAGCATACATGCCGCGAACAGACACTTATATTGAAAAAGAGGCGATGATTAACGATGAGATTGATCGTCTTCGCCACGCGGCAACGCAGGCTCTGCTAAGTCGCCGTGATGTAATTGTTGTTGCGTCAGTGTCGTGTATTTATAATTTGGGAAGTCCGGAGGAATACAAGCAGACAATGCTTCATTTAACGCAGGCAACCCCTTTTAATCCCCCCTTTGGAAGAGGGGAGATAATTCGGCGATTGGTTGAAATGCAATTTGAAAGAACGAACGCGGATTTAACTCGCGGACATTTTCGAGTTCAAGGTGATGTGCTTGAAATCATGCCGATGAATGAAGAAGTGATTTATCGTTTGTTGTTTGAGCAAGATCGAGTTAGTTCGATTCAAGAATTGGATTCGATCACGCGAAAATTGCGAAAAGCAGTTCAAGAAGTTTGGATTTTTCCAGCCAAACATTACGTTGTTTCAACTTCAAAACAAAAAAGCGCAATTCACGCGATTCGTCAGGAATTAAAAAATCGTTTGGAAGAATTAGAAAAGGCCGGACAAATTTTTGAGGCCGAACGTTTAAGCCGGCGAACGCGATACGATCTTGAGCTTATCGAACAAATTGGTTATTGCAATGGGATTGAAAATTATTCTCGATATTTCGACGGCCGAGCACCAGGCGAATCGCCAAAAACTCTGATTGATTATTTTCCAAAAGACTTTTTGACGATTATTGATGAGTCGCATGTAACTGTTCCGCAAATTTCCGGAATGTACAACGGAGATCAATCACGAAAGAAAACTTTGATCGAGCATGGTTTTCGTTTGCCTTCCGCTTTGGATAACCGACCTCTTAAATTTGAAGAGTTTGAAAAAAAGATTGGTCAAGTGATTTTTACAACCGCAACGCCAGGTCTTTATGAACAAAAAGTTTCACAGCAGATTGTTGATCAAGTTATTCGACCGACAGGGCTTGTTGATCCAAAAATTAGCATTCGTCCAATAACACCGTCAGATGCACACGAAGGTCAGGTTGAAGATTTGATTCAGGAAATCGAAAAGCGTGTTTTTAAAAAAGAACGCGCGCTTGTTACAACGCTTACAAAAAAAATGGCTGAAGATTTAACTGAATTTTTGAAAGAAAAAAATATAAAGGTTCAGTATTTACATTCAGATGTTGAAACTCTCGACCGAATTACTGTTTTATCGGATTTACGAAAAGGAAAATATGACGTTGTTGTCGGAGTGAATTTACTGCGCGAAGGTTTGGATTTGCCTGAAGTTACTCTTGTTGCGATTCTTGACGCAGACAAAGAAGGATTTTTGCGATCCGAAACGTCAATTATTCAAACGATTGGCCGTGCGGCTCGAAATGTGAATGGTGAAGTTATTTTGTACGCTGATCAAATGACCGGTTCACTCAAACGCGCGATTAAAGAAACTGATCGGCGCCGTAAGATTCAACTTGAATATAACAAAGTAAACAACATTATTCCACAAAGTGTGCAAAAAGAGATCAAAGATATTCGAGGTGATCTTGGAGGAGAAAAACTTGAAACAACGGAACGAATTTTAGAACTTGAACTCACTGCCGAACCGCACGAAATTGAAAAAGTGGTTAAAGAAAAAGAACAAGAAATGAAGGATGCGGCTCGAGTGCTTGATTTTGAAACCGCGGCAATTTTGAGAGATGAGATTGTGTTGTTGGAAAAGCAACTTCACGACTCAAAGACTCCATAACTTTGACTTCTGACTCCATGACTTTTATTTATGCAAAACAAAATAATAATCAAGGGCGCGAGGGAACACAATTTGAAAAATATCTCACTTGAACTTCCGCGAAACAAGCTGATTTGTTTTACCGGAGTTTCCGGTTCAGGAAAATCCAGTTTGGCTTTTGATACAATTTTTGCAGAAGGTCAACGAAGATACGTTGAATCATTGTCTGCCTATGCGCGGCAATTTTTAGGACAGATGGAAAAACCTGACGTTGATGAAATTGAAGGATTGTCTCCTGCAATTTCGATTGATCAAAAAGCGCATTCAAACAATCCGCGTTCAACTGTCGCGACAATCACAGAAGTTTACGATTATTTGCGTGTTTTATTTGCGCGAATCGGCCAGCCGCATTGCGTGATTTGCAAAAAAGTGATTCGAAAACTTACAAATGAAGAAATGGTGGATGTTGTGATGTCGTCATTGCGAGCGATCCCGCCATGGCGAGAGAGCGAAGCAATCTCTACTTGTAAGATTGCTTCGTCGTCCCTCGATAAATTCAGGACTCCTCGCAATGACAGATATATAAAAATTCTTGCGCCAGTTGTGCTTGGACGAAAAGGCGAGTATTACCAATTATTATACGATTTGTATAATTCAGGTTTTGCCAGGGTTCGAATTGATGGAAAAGAATATCGTTTGGATCAACAAATTAAACTTGCTCGATATCAACAACACACAATTGAAGTTGTGATTGATACAATTCCAGTTCCTGTCATCCTGAGCGAGCGCCAGCGAGTCGAAGGATCTCTTTTGGATTTTCGTCAACGCCTTGCGGAAGCTCTTGAAACAGCTGTTCGTCGCGGAAACGATGTAGCGACAATTGTTTATCCTGACAAAGAAGAGCAACTTTTGTCCTCAAAATACAGTTGTCCAAAAGATAGTTTTTCTTTTCCAGAAATTGAACCGCGATTATTTTCTTTCAATTCTCCTTACGGCGCATGTTCTGAATGCGGAGGACTTGGCACGGCAGAATTGTTTAGCGAAGAATTGTGCGGAAAATGTTCTGGCGCGCGTTTGCGAAATGAAGCATTATTTGTTTTGATCAACGGCTTGTCAATTGTGGATGTTACAAAAATGCCGATTGATGAAGCAACAAAATTTTTCCAAACGCTTCAGCTTACAGAAAAACAAAAAGAAATTTCGGGTTCGATTTTGACAGAAATTCAAAGCCGCCTTCAGTTTATGATGGACGTTGGTTTGCATTATTTGGCGCTCGAAAGAATGGCCGGTTCACTTTCCGGCGGAGAAGCGCAACGAATTCGTTTAGCTTCACAAGTTGGAACTAGACTGGTTGGCGCGATGTATGTTTTGGACGAACCAACAATTGGATTGCATCAACGCGACAATGATCGTCTGATTGAAACACTTGAACGTTTGCGTGATCTTGGCAACACAGTCATTATTGTTGAACATGACGAAGTCACAATTCTGGCATCAGACTATATGGTTGAAATTGGACCTGGCGCAGGTCGTCATGGCGGAGAAATTATCGCGGCTGGAGAAACGCCAAAAATTTTTGAAGACAAAAAATCTTTGACTGCGGCGTATTTGCGAGGAGATCAAAAAATTGAAGTTCCAAAAAAACGACGTACAATTGCAAAAGACGCAATAAAAATTCGAGGCGCGAGCGCGAATAATTTAAAAAACATTGACGTTGATATTCCGCTTCGTCGTTTTGTTTGCATTACAGGAGTTTCTGGTTCTGGAAAATCCACACTCGCGTATGAAACAATGTATAAAACAATTGCCAAACGTTTGTACGGAAGTAAACACACTCCTGGCGCGCACAAAGCTGTTCTCGGACTAGAGTACATTGATAAAGCAATTTTGATTGATCAATCAGCGATTGGCAGAACTTCTCGTTCAAATCCGGCAACTTACACTGAAGCTTGGGAGCCTGTTCGCGAATTGTTTGCGACAACAGCCGAAGCGCGATATCGCGGTTATAAACCCGGACGTTTTAGTTTTAATCGGCCTGGTGGAAGGTGCGAACATTGCGAAGGACATGGCACACTCGCGATCGAGATGCATTTTCTTCCAACTGTTTATGTAAAATGTGATGTGTGCAAAGGACGTAGGTTTGATCGCGAGACGCTTGAAATCGAATACAAAGAAAAAAATATTTTTGATGTTTTGGAAATGACAGTTGAAGAAGCGAGCGGATTTTTTAGAGATATTCCTGAAGTTTCAGATGTTCTTTCAACCTTGAATGAAGTTGGTTTATCGTATGTTAAACTTGGTCAACCTGCTCCGACTTTGTCCGGCGGAGAGGCTCAACGCGTGAAACTTGCAACAGAACTTTCAAAGCGTCAAACTGGAAGAACTTTATATTTATTTGACGAGCCGACAACAGGTTTGCATTTTGCAGATGTAAAAAAACTACTCGAAGTTTTACATCTTCTTGTTGATAAAGGAAATTCAGTAATTGTTATTGAACACAATTTGGATGTGATCAAAACTGCGGATTGGATTGTGGATCTTGGACCAGAAGGCGGAGATCAAGGAGGAAATGTTGTTATGACAGGAACACCTGAAGATATTGCTCGTCACGCAAAAAGTTTCACAGGACAGTATTTGAAGAGGGTATTGAAGACTATTTAACCACCAACGTTCCTTCCATTCCATTTGCTCTGTGCGAGCCGACATCACAATAAAACGCGTAAGTTCCAGGAGTGTTTGGCGCTGAAAATTTCAATTTTTCTCCTTCTTTGATTGCGAATTTAAGATCTAATTCGTCAATTACAAAAGTGTGGAAACCGGAATTTTCTTCAAACGTGATTTCAATTTTTTGTCCGACGGCCGCATTAATTATTTTTGGTTCAAAAGTAAAATTAGAACTTTTCAGTTCGACGTTTACGTCAGCTTCTTCTCCAAGAATAACTTCAACAACGTCTTCTTCTGATCCGTCTTCGGTTTCTGTTCCTTCAATCGGCTCAACAATTAGCTCAACACCTTCCGAAGTTTCAGCTGTTGCTGTGGCTTCGTTTTCAGAATCCGATTCGACTTGTGAATTAGTTTGAACTGAAGTACTTGTCGCGCATCCTGCGCCAATTAGCGCCAGCGCGGAAAGAATTAGTAGATATTTTTTCATATGATTCCAATTAATATCACCATTAAAAATAATGTTGTTCCGGATGAATCCGGTGTGTATTTTTATTTTAACTCAAAAAATCAACTTTTATACATTGGCAAAGCAACTTCTTTACGAAGTCGCATTAATTCTTATTTTACAAAACCAAACGGCGATCGTATTTCGGAAATGGTTTCACAGATCGCTCGAATTAAGTATATCACAACCCCAACAGTGATTGAAGCTTTGGTTCTTGAAGCGAATCAAATCAAGGCAAAAAAACCAAAATACAACATTTTACAGCGCGATGACAAAAGTTTTTTGTATTTAACGATAACGAATGAGCCGTATCCTCGACCGATCTTAATGCGAGGTCACGAACTTGAACGAATTGGGATTGATCCATTTAGATCAACACTGACAAAGTCAGCAAAGAAAAAATTTTTGCGTGTATTTGGGCCGTACACGAGCAGTGCATCATTGAAAAAAGCGCTTGATTTGATTCGAAAGGCAATTCTGTGGAGTGATTGTCAGCCGCCTGAAGTTACCGGCAAAACACGACCGTGTTTTTATGTTCACATTGGAAAATGTCCAGGCGTTTGCACTCGCACGATTTATAAAAAAGATTATCGCTTAATCATTCGTCAATTGATTTTGTTTTTTGAAGGAAAGAAAAAACAAATTATCCGTCAAATGGAACGCGAAATGAAACTTGCATCAAAGGAACTTCGTTTTGAAGACGCCGCGCGCGTTCGCGGAAATCTTTCTGCGCTCGAACACATTCAAGATATTGCATTAATCTCAAGAGATGATGTTGAAGGTGCTTTTCACGAACGAATCGAGGCATACGACATCGATGGTTGTTTTTGAAGAAGGTCAGCCGCTGAAAAATCAATATCGCAAATTTAAAATTAAAACTGTCAAAGGTTCGAACGATCCTGCAATGCTCGAAGAAGTCTTGCGACGTCGTTTCGCGCGCGCGAAAAATTTTCCAAACTCGTGGCCATTGCCGAAAATTATTGTGATTGACGGCGGAGAAGCACAAGTTAACCGAACGCAAAAAGTTTTGGACGAAATGAAAATAAAAATTCCAGTTGTTGGAATTGCAAAAGGGTTTGATCGCAAACAAGATCGGCTTGTGTTTGATCATTCAAATTTGGAATTATTGCGCGTTACAAAACTCAATAAAGAGCTTTTTCAGGCCGCTAGAGACGAATCCCACCGTTTTGCTGTAAAATATCATCGCAATCTTCGATCCAGACGATTTTGAAAATCCGATGATATTTTCTTACAACTGTGATCCAATGTAATCTTTTTCTCACTTTTCCGTTAAGAATAATAATGATGGCCGTTGATCTGCTCGGCGGTGGAATTAGAATTAATGAGAAAGAACTTTCAGAGGAAGAATTGTGCAATAAAATGAAAAACGGCGATGATCATGCGTTTGAGATTTTGTACGAACGATATTTTGAAAAAATCTACGCATTTATTGTTCGGAGAGTTGGCGCGAGAGAGATAGCCGAGGATCTGGTTTCAAATATTTTTTTGAAAGCGTTTGCGTCTCGGACTCGTTTCGTTTGGCGCGCGTCGTTCAAATCTTGGTTGTATCAAATTGCGAGCAATACTTTGATTGACCATTATCGTTCGCACAAACCAATAGTTTCGTTTGATCCTGAAATTCACACAGAGCAGTCAATCCAGCCGTCAATAAATCAAGAAATCGACAACGCGCGTTTGCGAGACGTTCTGAATGCTGTACTTTCTAAACTCGATTCACGAACGCAAACCGTCATTCAGTTGAAGTTTTTTGGCGAGTTTGATCATCAGGAAATTGCGAATATGATGAATTTATCTGCGAATCATGTTGGAGTTTTGCTTTATCGAGGATTGAAAAAGTGTCATGAATTAATTAGTAGGAGAGTAGGAAAGTAGGAGAGTAGGAAAGGAAAATCAAATATTCGCAAAAACACATAAATTATGAAAAATTCGAACCTGCGTAATGAAAAAGAGCGCGAAACGTTAAAGAAAGTGAACGAGCTATTTGCTCGAATCACTCATTCTTTAGATATTCACGCCCGTTTAGGTTTCAAAGAGGCGCTTAAACAGCGAATTTTAGAAGCCAGACACAAAACATCTATGTCTTTTTCATTCTCGTGGTTTCATGGATTTGTTCCAAAACTCGTTGGAGGAGGTTTTGCCGCGCTCATTGCCGTGATTATTGTCATGCTCGTGTTTGGACCGTTTTTGCAAACAGTTCCAGTCGTGTACGCGCAGGACAATTTTGTTTTAACAGCAGAGTCTGAAGATTCACTCGGGATTGAGCCATCATCGAGTTTTATTATTGAAAGTAAAGATGAAATTCAGATGGATTTTTTGAAAAAATATCTGTCAGCTGATATTGATATTAAATTTGAGCTTGAAAAAATTGACGATCACAGCGCGCGAATAACTTTTGAAAAGCATCTCAATCAAAGCCAAATGGTTCGATTTATTCTTCCAACCCAAATTTCTGATTCAGACGGAAGTGTGCGCGAGCGTCCATACTCGTGGGCGTTTCAAGTTAAAAAAGATTTCCAAGTTTTATACACAATTCCCGGCAATCAAACTTCGCGTGTTCCGCTTGGTAGTGGAATTGAAGTTGTGTTCAGTCACGAAAATGTTTCAACAAGCGATTTTGAAAAAGCATTTTCAATCACACCAGCAGTAAAAGGCCATGTTGAAAAAAATCGTCGCAGTGTTGTATTTATTCCAGACGCGCTCACTGCTGGAACAATTTACGAAGTTAGAATTGCGTCTTCGCTCACGCCAGAATCGTCTTTTGAAACTTTAGCGAAAGATTTCACATTCAAATTTGAAACTGATAACGAACTTCGCCGCGGTTCTTGGATCAGATTTTTCGATCACGATGTCACTGTTACACCTCTTGAAAAACCTGAATTGAAAATGAGCACAGAAGATTATTATTACGCAACTCAATCATTGGAAAATGTTTCTCTCAAAGTTTATCAATTTCCAACTTACGAAACTTTTCGAAAAAGTTTTCTTGAATCTTTAATCGGCCGTTGGCGTTTTAATAGATCGTTCACAGAATACGTTAATCTTTCTTCATTGAATTTAGTTGGAACGTTTTCACCAGAAATTGTTGATTCAGATTCCGGCCAGATTCACAGATTACCGGTTGGTTTAGACGAAGGCTATTACGGAGTTGTTGCTTCTTTTGAAGGTCACGATGACTGGATATTTATTCAATCTGTTTCTGTTGGCGCAACAGTTGTTTTGACAGATGAAGATTCATCTCTTGTTTGGGCTAATGACACAAAAACAAAACAACCGCTCGTTGGCGCGAAAGTTTCAGGAATCCGAATTGTTTCATATGAAGAAAAAACTTTTGAAACTTCTTCAGCTGAAATGACTGGCGCAGATGGAATTGCTCGAATTTATTTTGCGGTTGATGCAGAAATTTCAGAAATAATTTCCGACGATCGTTCAATTCTTATTTTACTAGAATCTAATGTCGGAGGATGGAGAGACTGGTGGTGGGAATCAAGTTATATTGATGTGAATGATAATTATTGGGGTTATCTTTATACTGATCGCACGGTTTACAAAGCTGGGGACACAGTTCGCGTTTGGGGTTTTACAAAACCGCGCGACAACCAGCCGCTTCCAACAACTGCGAAAATAAAACTCACATCATCTGTTTACGGTTATAACAGTTCATACGGTTACGGACTTGGTGATGATGTTGAATATGTTTCAAACGAAGTTTCAGTCTCAAGAGACGGGATATTTATCAACGAGTTTGTTTTGCCGAATGTTTCCTCTGCATATTTTTCACTTTCTGTTGAGTTTGGCGATGTTTCTGTTTTATCGCGTTCGATTCAAGTTCAGGAATATCGTAAACCAGTTTATTCTCTCGACTTATCGATCGATAAAAAAGCCGCAATCATCGGTGAGTCAGTCGGATTTAGTGTTTCAGCAACATATTTTGACGGAACTCCAGTCGCTCAAAAAACAGTTGAAGTTGGAACTTGGTATTCAGAAATTTCAGTCACACTTTCTGATTATGGGACCGCGTCAGGCACAATAATACTAACAAGTGAAAACGGAAATTACATCCATGCGCAATTATCTGAACCTGGTTTAGAACCTGTTGAAACATACGAATCTTTAACCATCTATCCATCTTCGGTTTTAGTTTTTGGCGACACAGAAATCGAAAATGACATTGCGACAGCGGCCATTGACACGCGGCTTGTTCAAATTTCTGATTCCGACAATCGAGAAGACGATTACAAAAACGTCAGTCCAAATACTTCCGTTAAAGTAAACGCGACTGAAATTTATTACGAAAAAATTTCACAGGGAAACTCTTACGATTTCGTAAGAAAAATAGTTCGCGAGAATTTCACTTATGAACGGCGTGAA
>JACQXU010000014.1 GCA_016208545.1 Candidatus Uhrbacteria bacterium
AGAATTGGAAAATCCAGTAAAATAACGATTGTATGGGTGAAACAAGAGCTGGAATACAGCGGGGATATACTCAACACAGAGAAGTTCCTGAAGAAGCGCATGAAACGGCTCCAAAAACCGTTGAAATTAAGGTTGGAGCAGAACTTACGGATTCAAACGGAAACAAGTATGAGATTTTGGAAAAATTAGGGCAAGGAGGATTGGGGAGTGTGTTCAAAGTAAAAGACAAACGTTTGGACCAGGTCCGCGCGCTCAAGGTTCTCAACACAAAAGAAAGAGCTGAATCGAATTCTGTAAAGCGTTTCAAAAGAGAAATTCATCTTCTTGGACAAATGAACAATCCATTTATTTTGACAGCCTACGACGTTGCCGAGTTTGAAGTTGAAGGTGAAAAAGTGATTGGACTAATTACAGATTATGTGAAAGGCGATAGTCTTGCGAAAAACATAAAAGAAAGAGGTAGGATTTTTCCAAATCGAGCAGTGAGTTTTGCGTCAGAAATTGCAATTGCTCTTGGTTCTTTGGAAGAGGCAAATGTTGTCCATCGCGACATTAAACCAGACAATGTTTTGATTAAAAAACTTTCTGATGGAACAGAAATGGCGCTTCTCGCGGATTTTGGAGTTGCGGCTTTAACTGAAGAAGCGCGAGTTGATGTGTTTAGAAATGCGCCAGAAGACGCAAATGTTGAATGGGCCGAAGCGATTACGCAAAAAGGAAACGTTGTTGGGACGCTTCAATATATGGCGCCGGAACAATTCAAACGCAACACACCAGATCATCGTTCTGATCTTTACTCTTTTGGAATGACGCTTTATGCGATGGCAACTGGAACGCGGCCGTTCAACGCAAAATCCATGTCTGATATAATTATTTCAGCTCAAATGGATATTCCGCCTAGTTTCAAAGAACGCGGAGTTGAAGATGTTCCAGAGTGGTTTGAAGATATAGTTATGAAACTTCTTGAAAAAAAACCGAATGATCGTTTTCAGACAGCCGCAGAAGTTTATCGAGCACTGCGCGAAGGTGTTGAAAAAGATTATCCAGAAATGTTAAATGAAATTCCATTTATCTGGAATGTTTTTCCCAACCCAAAACCTAAAACCTAAAACCTTTTCCTATGTCCCACCCACATCAATCTTTACTCGACGAATTGGCTTTCGCGATTAAGCATTTCGTTCCAACTCTTCCAAAAGAGACTAAACAAGAAGCGCAAACAATTCTTGGACGTCTGCAAGACGATCGAAACGCAGATGAAATAACGATTCAACAAGCGTTTCACGATATTGGCATTAAAGAATATCCATATCGCCGAGCGTATATTGAATTGACTCATGGTATGGCTGAAGATGAAATGAACGCGCTTGTGCTTGAACACGTTGAACCAAATGTTCGAGCGATTATCAAACCACATCTTGATTCAGGAGTGTCCCTCGATGAACTGTTTGACAGTAAGGTTTTTGAAAATAAACTCACGCCAGAACAAAGATACCAAGTTGAAGATGGAATTTTGGTTGCTCGAAGCAAACTCGCAGATGATTTAAAAGATCGAGTTAGCCAAGAAAGTAAAAAATATGCGGAACTTGTTGAAAAGTGGAAGGAACAGGCGCGGCAGATTGAAAAAGCGATAATGGAGCTTGAGGCACTCGCAAGCGAAGGCAATGAAGATCAGCGTCGCGAAATTCAAGACAAAGCTCTGGGTTTTAGAGAAGGATTTTTGATTTCAGAACGCGATCCTGAACTTTCTGAAGTTAAAAAAGAGATTGAGTATTGGCAAGAAACGTTCCATCCAACGGAATAGTTGCCACGGAATCGCCACTTGTTTTTAATTACTTTTTTTGCTACCATTCTCCCGCTATGCAGATTTCTTGGCTCGGACTTTCGTCTTTTGAAATCACAACCAAAACAACAAACGGCGAAGTCGTGCTTGTAACTGATCCGTACGACAATCAAACCGGTCTTAGATTTCCGCGAACGATTGAAGGCAATGTTGTAATGATCACACACGACGAAATGGATGCGAACAACATCGAAGCTGTTACAGGTTCTCCGTACATTATTCGAACTCCGGGAGAATTTGAAGTCCGCGGAGTTTTTGTGTTTGGAATTCCAGCTCCGCTCAAGCGAGAACAAAAAAAAGGAATCTCGATTGAGAATATTCTTTACAGAATTGAATCTGAAGGAATTCATTTAGCGCATTTGGGAGCGATTGACCGCGAGCTCACTGATGAAGAACTAAAACGTCTTCAAAACATAGATATTTTGATGGTGCCGGTTGGCGGAGGTGGAGTTTTGTCGCCTTCAGACGCGGCTGAAGTTATCAGACAGATTGAGCCGCGCGTAATAATTCCAATGACACATTCCATTCCAAATCTCAAAGCAAAATACGAATCAGTTGATGCATTTTGCAAAGCAATGGGAACGTGTCGGCGCGAGCATATGAATAAATTTAAGATAACCAGAAAAGATTTGCCGGAGGAAGATATGTTAATAGTTACGCTTGAACGATGATTATGAAAAGCAATCGGCCGGCCGCGTACATTTTATGCGTCGGAGTGACGATCGCCCTCGTCGTTTTTGGATGGTTTTGGACAACGCGCGTGACGTTTGTTAAAAACGTTTCAAGCGCGAAAAAAGAATTTTCTGGTTCGATTCTCTCCGCGAAAGAAGAAATTGCCGAGACAAAAAAGTTAAAACAAAACGCAGAAGATAAATGGCAGAAAGCAGAAACCGCGGCAGATGCAATAACGAACTTTGTAGAAAAAAAAGAAACTGTGTCAAAATCTCTGATTGAGAATCTCAAACAACGAATTGAAGTTGAAAATTATGAGCAAGAAGGAACCAAAAAAACCGCAATCGAGTGAAGATGAAAAATCTAGCGTTTCTGGCGGCAACGTAATCGAACAGAGTCTTGTCGAAGAAATGCAGGGCTCGTATTTGGATTACGCAATGTCAGTAATTGTCGGACGCGCGCTTCCTGACATCCGAGACGGACTCAAACCTGTTCATCGCCGTATTTTGTATTCAATGTGGCAAACAGGTTTGCGATCTGGCGCGAAATTCAAAAAGTGTGCCACAGTTGTTGGAGACGTTCTTGGAAAATATCATCCTCACGGAGATTCGGCTGTTTACGATTCTCTTGTTCGCATGGCACAAGATTTTTCTTTGCGCTATCCGCTTATTCACGGTCAGGGCAATTTTGGGAGTGTAGATGGGGATCCGGCTGCCGCATATCGTTACACAGAAGCAAAACTAAAACAGATTTCCGAAGAACTGCTTGCGGACATTGAAAAGGGAACAGTAGATTTCATGCCAAACTTCGACGGCACTCACAAAGAGCCGAAAGTGATGCCGGCAAAACTTCCAAACTTGTTTATCAATGGAACACTTGGAATTGCTGTTGGAATGGCATCAAACATCCCGCCTCATAATCTAAATGAAACGTGTGAAGCTGTTCTTCATCTCATTAAAGACAGAAATGCAAGTGTTGATGATCTGTCGGAGATTATTAAAGGTCCTGATTTTCCAACCGGCGGAATTGTGTACAATTCAAATGACATCAAACAGGCATTTTCAACAGGAAAAGGCGGAGTTGTTGTGCGCGCAAAAACAGAAATCATTGAAAATAGCAAAGGAGATTTTTCAATTATCGTGACGGAAATTCCGTATCAAGTTAACAAAGCGAATTTGATTATAAAAATTGCGGAACTTGTGCATGAAAAAAAGATTGAAGGCATTCGCGACTTGCGAGACGAATCGTCAAAAGACGGCTTACGAATAGTGATAGAACTGAAAAAAGATGCTTATCCGAAAAAAGTTCTTAATCGTTTATTTCAAACAACACAACTTCAGGAAACTTTTCATTACAACATGCTTGCGCTTATTGATGGAATTCAACCTCGCGTTTTGAATTTGAAAATGATTCTTGAAGAATACATAAAGCATCGTCGCGAAGTTGTGCGACGCAGAACTGAATTTGATTTGGCTCGCGCGAAAGAGAGAGCACATATTTTGGAAGGTTTGAGAATCGCGATTTTGAAGATTGATCAAATAATCGAAACCATCAAAAAATCCAAAGACAAAGATGAAGCGCGAGAAAATCTCATAAAGAAATTTAAACTTTCTGAATTTCAATCAATTGCAATTTTGGAAATGCGTTTGCAACAACTTGCAAACCTCGAGCGATTGAAAGTTGAACAAGAGTACAAAGAAAAGATAGCGCTCATTGAAGAACTTGAATCAATTTTGGCGTCAGAAAAGAAAATGCTTGGCGTAATTGCAAAAGAAGTTGAGGAAATGAAAGCTAAATACGGCGACGAGCGCAGAACAGAAGTTGTGAAACACGGCGTTAAAGAATTTTCAATTGAAGATGTTGTGCCAGACAATGCAACGGTTGTAATGATTACACGCGCCGGATACATCAAACGCTTGCCGCCAGACACATTCAAAACACAAAAGCGCGGAGGAAAAGGCGTTGCAGGTCTTACAACAAAAGAAGAAGATGTTGTTGAACAAGTGTTCACGACAACAACTCATAAAGAATTATTGTTTTTCACAACTCGCGGAAGAGTGTTTCGTTTGAAAGCGTACGATGTCCCAGAGGCTTCGAGAATTGCAAAAGGCCAGGCGCTTGTGAATTTTTTACAACTTGCTCCGGGCGAAAGTGTTTCAGCGACATACGCGACAGACGATATTGAAAAAGCAAAATTTTTACTCATGGTGACAAACAAAGGAACAATCAAAAAAACCGAAATGAGCGATTTTGAAAATATCCGTCATTCAGGATTGATCGCACTCAAATTAAAAGATGGAGATAATTTGCAATGGGTTCATCCAACAACAGGGAACGACGAAGTGATGCTTGTCACAAAACAAGGACAAGCGATTCGATTTTCCGAAAAAAATGTTCGCGCAATGGGGAGAACAGCTTCTGGTGTGCGTGGAATTCGCCTCAAAGGCCAGGATCACATTGTTGGAATGGGTGTGATTCCTTCGGGTACTGCAAAAAAAATAGGCGTTCTCGAACTTTTGGTTCTAATGTCAAACGGTTACGGCAAACGGACAGATCTAACTGAATATAAAGTTCAGGGCCGCGGCGGATCTGGAATTAAAACAGCAAACATCACAAAGAAAACAGGAGTAATTGTTTCAGCGCACATTGTTGGAACGAAAGACGAGCGTGATTTGTTTGTTGTGTCTTCAGCAGGACAAGTTGTTCGCTCGGAGCTTTCTTCAGTGTCTTCACTTGGCCGCGCAACACAAGGAGTTCGCGTAATGCGATTCAAAAAAGAAGACGACACAGTCGCAAGTGTAACGCTTATCTAGTCTTGACCGTCGGATCTTTTAGTGTTAATAAATGTGATGACTGTAGTTCTACTTTAATTCTTATCTCAAAGACCTTTGCAAAACTCGATGATATTTCGTTGAACGGGGAAGCCAGCCTCCGAGACGTAGCGATAGCTACGTTGAGGTGGTGGCGGGGTCCCGTGAAACGAAAGATCGCGAGTTTTGCGGAGGTCTATAAACTATGCCAGTCCCAGCTCACCGCAGATCCACTACCCGTGGTCGCAATCGCCGTTCACACGACGCACTGAAAACAAAATCAATCGGTGTTTGCAAATCTTGCAACGCGCCAGTTATGCCACATCGCGCTTGTCCAACTTGCGGATCATACAAAAACCGAAGTGTGAAATAAATCTCAAAACGTTTCTTCGTTCTTTTATGTCCAATCGTCACCTTTCACGCACCATCGCAATGCAGTCACTTTATCAGTGGGATTTTTTGGGGATGCCTGAAGGAAAACTTGATGAAACTATTACTTTCAATCGCCACGAGTTTGCTCCAAAGTTTGATGATGAAAAGTTTGTTGAAGAATTGGTGAAAGGAGTTGTAGAACATCGAGCGGAAATTGACGAATTTATTGTTCACTTTGCCCCTGACTGGCCGTTTGATTCACTTTCAATTATTGATCGCAATATTTTACGACTGGGAGTTTACGAACTCAAGTTTTCTGATAAAATTCCAGCCAAAGTCGCAATCAACGAAGCGATTGAACTTGCCAAAGGTTTCGGCGGGCCATCGTCCGGAAAATTTGTAAATGGAGTGCTTGGCGCTGTTTACAAAGATATGCTTGCAAAAGGGGAAGTGAAGGAAGTTGATAAGGAGCCTAATAAAGTCTTGGAGTCGTGAAGTCTTGGAGTCGTTAATTAATACTCCACGACTATTTCAAATTATGCCAAAAGAAAACCTTGAGGATTTAGAGCAGACGCTTGGAGTCACGTTTCAAAACAAAGACATGTTACGACAGGCGCTTGTTCATCGATCGTACTTAAACGAACATCCAGATTTCAGACTCGGCCATAATGAACGGCTGGAATTTTTAGGCGATGCAGTTTTGGAATTAGTCGTTACAGAAAATTTGTATCAAAATTATGAAAATCCAGAGGGAGAACTCACAAACTGGCGTGCGGCGCTTGTGAATGCTGACATGCTTTCAGATCTGTGTCGTTTATTGGAGATCGAACCGTACTTGTATCTCTCTCGCGGGGAATCAAAAGACAAAGATTCCAAAGCTCGAAGATATATTTTGGCCAATGCGTTTGAAGCGATTATTGGTTCGATTTATCTCGACGGAGGATGGGACGCGGCAAAGTCATTTATTCAAGAACGAGTGCTTTCTGAACTTCCGCGGGTTCTCAAGCAACAATTGTATGTTGATCCGAAAAGTCGTTTTCAAGAAGCCGCACAGGAACACGTTGGAGTTACGCCGTCTTATAAAGTTTTGTCAGAAGAAGGACCGGATCACGCAAAACGTTTTGAGGTCGGCGTGTATCTAGGAAAAGAGCAGGTCGCGATCGGAACTGGAATGTCAAAACACGAAGCGCAAGTCGCCGCGGCTGAATCAGCACTGAAAACAAAAGAGTGGTAGATAAAAATATTTTTAGAAAAACAAAAACCGCTCGGATTTTTCCGACCGGTTTTTGTGGTGCGCTGGGTGGGGATCGAACCCACGGCCAAGAGATTAAGAGTCTCCTGCTCTACCGCTGAGCTACCAGCGCATGAATCGTCCAAATTTTGCCAGATCAATTGACAATCGTCAATAAATTTCCTATTATTCTTCGGTGCGCGGGCGTAGCTCAAAGGATAGAGTGACGGTCTTCGGAACCGTTGATGAGGGTTCGATTCCCCCCGCCCGCACCAGAATAATATTCTAACTCGTGATTTTGGCTAACTGTCCGCAAGCCGCCGAGATTTCAGATCCCATTGAACGCCTGCGAGTTGAGTCGACTCCGCAATTTTGCAACACTTTTGAAAATTCCAAAATACGTTCTGATGACGGTGCATGAAATAAACCAGTGTCGTTGTAAATCAAAATGTTCACTTTTATATTGCCGATTTTTTTAACATAACTTGCGAGTTTTTTTGCATCAGTTTCCGAATCATTAACGCCAGACAACAATAAATACTCAAACGTCAAATAATGTCTTCGGTTGCCGTAAATTTTCAAATAATCCTTTGCCCAAATTGCCAAGTCATCAAGAAAAGTTGGAAATGAAGACGGCATAATTTTTTTTCGAGTTTGAGCGTCCACGCTGTGTAATGAAACTGCAAATCTAACATGAGGCCATAACGGATCTGTTAGAATTTGTCGCATGCGAGGCAAGACTCCGGCAGTTGAAACTGTTATTCGAGTCTTGCCAATGTCAGTATATTTGATTATCAAATTCAAAGCGTCACGGACGTTTTCATAATTGAGAAGCGGTTCACCCATACCCATTACAACAATGTTGCTGATTCGTTCATTAGAGGGACCTCTGCAAAAGTCGCTTCCGGCCTGAAAGCGGTTATTTTCTCCGGTAGCATCGTCAGGTTTCCTCAATGATATAGCCATATCATTTCCGGAATCCTTCCTTGCCGCCGAAGAAAATCCCTCGCTTTCATCCTGGAATGGACTTTTGCAGAGATCCCTAGGTTTAATTTGCTCCTGCCAAAATCGAACTTGGTCAACAATTTCATCAACGGTTAGATTTCTAATTAGTCCAAGTTTTCCCGTTGCGCAAAACGCACAACCCATTGCGCATCCAATTTGAGATGAAATACAAATCGTCCATTGCTCGCGTTTATTTTTCATGAGAACTGTTTCGATCGCATGTGAGTCTTGTGTTTGTAAAAGCGCTTTGCAAGTTTCGCGATTATCTGATTCAACAATTTTGACACTTTTCAGCGATGTCCATGGCACAGACTCAATAATTTTACCTCGCATTTCTTTTGAAAGAGTAGAAAGATCATTCCAATTTTTATTGTTTGGATTAAAAAGAGCAGTTTGAATTTGATCAATTCGAAACCTCGGAAGCATCGGAAACAGTTTGTTTATTAGATCATTTCGAGTGTTTATTTGCATAGGTTTTCAATAATATAACAAATACTTGACAAATTGGCTAAAAATCGTATAATTTACGATCAGGTTGAGAAATCTGAATAGAAAGGGAAGTCATGGCAAAAGTGATCAGTTGCAAGGCATTCAAGGAAATGCTCGAACGCGATGGCGATCTGACAGAAGAGGAGTGCTCACAGTTCGAGGTGCATCTCAATGTCTGTCGAAGGCACAATCGGCAAATGGCGGAAGTTGAAGCGGCAATCGCTCCGAGGCTGGTACGATATGGGCAGGAACTGCGCGACGCGTTCGATTCCGGTGTCGTAGACGGAACCAGCTGGGAGAACTTGCCGGAGTTTCTTTCGCGGATGGTTTCCGAAGGCGAGTTTGGTGTCGTAGAAAAGATCCTTGCTCGGTGCGCCAAGCACAAAAACGACATTCGCGCGATTCGAGTGATTGCACTTATGTGGCAGATCGTTCCGGACATGCGCGATCGAATCAGTCAGCATTTCGACATTAGATCAACGATCGTGAGTGCGACCATGATAAATAATCTGCAGGAGGCAGTCAGACAGAACGCTCTGCCTGACGAAGAGAAGCGCAAGATTCCCGGTCGAATTGCGGCACTTCAGCTTCTCTACTGCATTGATCCGAAGACGGGAGAAGTGACGTTCGAAAACGCTCCGGCGCTCGTGTGGAGAGGAGCTGACGGATTGTTTGGAGGACGCTATCGTCCGAGTCAGGAATAGAAGTGCAGGTTTTGGGTGTTGGGTTTTAGGATGTGGCCCACTGCTTCAGCTGTGGTACATCTCTCGCCCGTTTCAAGCTTCTCTTGAAACGGGCTTTTTGTTATTATGTGGACACTATGCCTAGTAGTACAACTTCGAATTAATGATTGATAGATTTGAACGATTTAAGTCGTTTTGCCAAGAACCTACGGCCACCAGTTGTTTTGAGGTAGCCTTCTCTGCGATTTGCATCTTCTTTTGA
>JACQXU010000025.1 GCA_016208545.1 Candidatus Uhrbacteria bacterium
AGAACAGCGTTTACAATCGCAGAAAGCGAGTATGCAATTCCAAGTCCAACAACTCCAAATGACTCGCGAAATAAAAATGCGCTGATAATTCCAACAAGAGCTCCGACCAATCCTGCAATTAAAGGCGTCACACTATCATGAAGCGCAAAAAAAGCGCGAGCTAGAATGAAAACAAATGCTTGCGGAATAAAAGTGAGAGCAAAAAATGCAAGAGTGTCTGCTGTCAGAATTGTCGCTGTCCAATCAAATGATCCGGCTCCAACCACAACGCGCACAATTTGTGAACGCAAAATCAAAAATAAAAGCATGCATGGAATTAGAAAAAAAAGTGTTTGTCGAATCGTTGAGGAAAAAGATGCACGAAATGAATTCAGATCGTTCTGTTGCGCTTGTTCTGAAAAAAGCGGAAAAGCGGCAATCGCAAATGAAACTCCAATAATCCCAACAGGAAAAAATTGAATATTGTACGCGAACTGAAAAATTGTAACGCTTCCGGCGGCAAAAGTTGTGGCAATAATTGTTAAAACAAAAAATAACAACTGATTCACAACTATTCCTAGCATTCGCGGTCCAGTCATTCGAATCATCTCACTAATTTCAGTTGTCTTTCGTTTAATTATAAATTCATAGCGATATCCTGACCTTCTGCACTCCAACCACTGACTTGCAACATGAAGAAAAGCTCCAAACACAACACCCCACGCAAGTCCAATCGGCCCAAAAATATCAGTTAAAAATAAAGCTCCGAAAATAATTCCAACATTGTAAAAAATTGGCGCGAGAGAATAAAGAAAAAATTGTTTGAAGCTCTGAAGCACGCTTCCAAAAACCATTGAAAACGAAAGAAGAATCTGCGCGAAAAGCATCACACGCATAAATTCTCCAACAGCTTCCTGTTTAGCACTGTGGAAACCAGGAGCAATTAAAGCGCTGATTGGATCGGAAAAAATAAACAAAAGAATTGAAATTACTACCATCACAGCGCCGACTAAGTGCAAAACAGTGTTTGTGAATTTCCATGCGTTTTCTTTTTTAGATCCAAAATACATTTCAGAAAAAATCGGAATGAAGCTTGAGGAAATTGCTCCAACAACAATTAAACTAAACATGAGATCTGGAACTTTGAACGCTGAATAATAAACATCGAGTGTATCCCCCGCTCCAAACGTACCGGCGAGAATTCGGTCACGAATAAAACCGACGAATCGGCTTACAAACGAAAGAGTGCCGACAATTGCGGCCGCTCCGATTATAGTTTTTGATTCTGCGTGAAGAAAACGGAACATCTTGTTTATTTATTTCTTAATTTCCAAAACGCAAACCATCCTATCGCAAGCAGGGCCGTAAGCAAACCAATCAAAGCCAAAACAAAACGATTTTGCAAAGAAAAAAACGGAACTAAAACAGTTGTTGTTTCTTTTTGAGAAAGACCATTTTCGTCAGTCATTGTGAGTGCGACTTCGTATGCGCCGCTTTTTTGATAAGTGTGCGTGACATTGGTTCTATTTGAACGAACACCGTCTCCAAAATTCCATTCATATTGAAAAGTGTTTTCTGTTGGACCAATGAGTGAAAAAGTAAATATGTTCCACGAGTCGCGAGAATAGCCAAAAATCGCATGGCTGGAAAACGTGAGCGGCTCAACTTCAACCACTGGTTCTGATTTTTGCGATTCCTGTTTTTTTAAATCTTCAACAACCTGATTAACAATTTTCGAAAACGTTTGCGAAAGTTCTGATTGCTTTGAATCATTCGGAAACGAGTCTTTAGAATCGGAAACACCATCAGTGTCTGTATCTGTTTGTGTTGGTTTTGAACCGAGTTCAGCTTCAACTTCGTCAGTTAGACCGTCGTTATCGTCGTCTTCGTCACATGGGTCGCCTAAACCATCCGAATCAGAGTCTGTTTGGTCTGCATTTCCCAAACTCACACAATTATCTTTTGCGTCAACAATACCATCATGATCTTGATCAAAACTCGGTTCAAACATTCCGGTAATCGCTGTGTTGTTTGAAAGATTAGTGTCTTCAGGATCAGTTCCTTGAATTTCAGCGCGGATGTTAAACGCGCCTGATGGAACTGTAAAATCAATATAAACTTCTTCTGGAACTCCTCCTGCCAAAACAGAAATTGTCTGCGAATTTCCGAGAATTGTTGTGCTTTGAAAAAAAGTTACAAAACCTAAAACATCTTCAGTGCCGACATTAGTTATTCTGGCATAAAGCCTGACGGTATCACCGGCGATCAATGTTTCATTTGAAAAACGAATATCATCAGCGCTGATTGCAAGATCCGCTCCAGCGCTAAAAACAATTGATGGAACAAAAATTAAAAAAAATAAAACTAAAAAACGCATATTTAAGAACGCGGTCTGCGAATAATCAACGTTACAATGAGCAACATTAAAATAAAAGAGGTAAGAAAAATCAAAGAAACAAAATTAGCGCTGTGCGCAAATGGCAACCACGGAACATTCATTCCATAAAATCCAGCGATAAGAGTTGGAACCATAAGAGACGCTGAAATAATCGTTAGAACTGTGATGACATCATTAGTTTTGTGAGATAAAAGCGCCTCGTTTACATCAAATAATCCATCAACTAGCAGTTTCAAATTGTCAGACGTTGACCAAACGGTATCGAGTAAATCACGAAGGTCGTCAAAATAAACAGTATAATCTTTTGGTAAAAACGGACGTTCAATTTCAATCAAACTCACGATAATATTTTTTTGCGGCCCGATAATGTGTCGAAGAAATAAAATGTTCCTTCGCGTTCTTCCCAAATCAACTGTGAGTTTTTTATCATGTCTGGAACTTATTTCATCTTCTAATTTCGCAAATTCATGAGTTAGTTCAGAAATGATCTGGCTAGTTTGTTGAAATGCAACCATCAAAATTCTATACATTAAAAATGCTGAACCCTTTGCTAAAATATTCGCTCGAAATTTTTGATTTTTTTCCAATTTTTCAAAAAACTCATCAATTGCCTTTATTGGTTCGCGTGTGAGCGTTACAACATTTCCCTGATCTAAAAAAATAAACAATTCATTTTCAACAACTCTTGGCGATTTTGAAATCCAAACAGGAATGTGAAAAGTAAAAAAGAGATAATGTTTATAACTGTCAATTTTTGACAGAGTTGTTTTCGCGCGGATGTCGTCGTAGTCCAAATGGTGAAACTTGAAATTCTGTTGAAGATATTCAAAATCCTCCTCTTTTATTTTACTGATGTGAAGCCAAACGTTTTCTTTCATTTCAATACGTTTTTGTGTCATACATCTTTTTGATTTTTTGTTTTTGAATGGCCGAAAGTATAATGAAAACGGTGATGACGAATTGGGCCAAGAAACGCTGTGTGAAGTTCGGCTAGAAGATATTTTATTACGATTTTCAACCTGCCGTCTCTGTCCATTCGGCGAATTGAAACAGGAATTTTGGCTGAAGTGAGAAATCCGAATTCGCCGACAGCTCTGAATCTGCGCGCGTAATCGTGATCCTCGCAAAACGTAACGCTTTCATCAAAGCCACAAATTTTATCGTGTTTTTCTTTTCGAACAAACATACAAAAACCAGGAGCGTGCGGAAACAATGATCCCCATGCGCGAGCGTAAGTGTTGTAAGCTTTGTGCATAAAGTGATCAAGAAGATCATCAGAAAGTGGAAACACATCGCAAGTTGCAAGATCAAGTTTTCGTTCTTTCATTTCACCAACGGCCTTTTCCAAAAATTTCGGATCGCGTAGTTCAACATCAGCATCCAAAAAAAGAATGAATTCTGTTTTAGCGTATTCTGCTCCTCGATTTCGGCCAGGACCTGGCAAGCCGCCTTCTACAATTCGTGCGCCAAAAGCGCGAGCGATTTCAAGTGTTTTATCTTTTGAGCCAGCGTCTGCGATAACTATTTCGTTTGGTTGAAGAGTTTGTTTTTTAATTGACTCAAGAAGTATCGGCAAATACTCCTCTTCATTTTTTGTTGGAATGACAATCGTTAGCATATAGACATTATTCTACAAACTTTTTTAGGTCTTGACAAACAAACAAAAGGCGAGTGACATAAAGATGGCATCAAAAATGGAGGCATTAAATGCCAAAAAATTCCTTGCTCTGTTTCCTTAATGACGCTCCTGTTCATTCACTCCACTATCGCTTTCGTCGTTTTTTCAACTGGTTCCCGCTCGGACTCGGCTACGCAAGCATGATCTTCATGCGATACTGCATGAACACCGCGCAGAATGCACTCGCTGACGATAATCTGAGACTGGGAATACGCGATTAGGGACGCAACTCGAGCTGTGATTGATCCTGAAAAGCTGAACCTCACAGCAAAAGTATTTCGAGAGATTCTCGGAACTGGCGGAACTGGCGTGAACCAAAGCTGGTGGATGTTCCTGTTCCCTGCTTTGTTCGGCCTTTTCTGGTTCATTCCGATCGCGCTCACTCTGCGCAACAGGCCAGAAGACGCAGGATTCAAGGGTTTCGAAACCGGAGACGAACACATCAGTGCAGAATCGCTCACGATGATGCAAATGCTCAAAGAGGTTTTTCTCAACCCAAAACATCGTGTCCTGATGATCGTGTGTCTGATCGAGTTCTGCTCTGGAGCAATTCGAAACGGAAGCATTCATGTCTTTCCAAAGTTCGCCAAAAACGTAGGATTCAGAGATGATTTCTGGGTCACGGCAAACTGGGGACTTGTGCTGTTGATCGCCGGCGTGCTCGGCGCAAACGCGACAGGATGGGTTTCAGACAAGATGTTCAACTCTCGCCGAGGCCCGATGGCGTTGGTTCTGTACGCGCTCGTGATGATCGGAATCTGCATGATTACGTTCTCTCTGGGCGCAAATGCGCCGAAAAACGGTTCGCTCGTAACTGGAATCGGCATCTTCATTGTTCTAGCCTGCATCATAGGCGTTCACGGAATCCTATCCGGAACAGCGTCCGCTGATTTCGCCGGAGTCAAGAATACTGCAAAATCTGTCGGAATCGTTGATGGAGCAGTTTACGCAGGCACGTCGCTCCAGGCATTTCTGATGGGAATGTTCATTCCGATTGACGACAAAACCGCGGCTGGCAAAGCAATCCTCGCGGATCCAAACAACTGGCTCGCGTGGCCGGTCATCATCCTGCCATTCGTAGTTGTTGGAACAATTCTCGGCATGAGGATTTATCATGCCTATCCCAACAAGTCACGATCACACTGATCTCTTAGTCTCTCGAGCTTCCTCGCTGAAGCTCTTTTTGTTTATAGAGATTTTTGCAAAACTCGCGATCTTTCACGGGAATTTTAATTTAACTGTTGACAAGTTTTCACAGGGGTGAACTTTTATCAACAAAAATAATTCCGTTTGGACGGCGGCTTGATTTTCTCATCGAATATCTCAATTTATGATTCATTCTACTGTTGACAATTTTTCGCGGGTGTGAAAAAATGTCAACAATATGAAGAAAACAGGTTTCGTTGTACTAATTGGCCGTTCGAATGTTGGAAAATCAACTTTGTTAAACGCAATTGTCGGATCAAAAATATCAATCACAACTCCAAAACCTCAAACAACGCGTTTGCCAATTCATGGAATTTTAACTCGCGATGAAGGTCAAATTGTTTTTGTTGACACGCCTGGTGTTTTCAAAAAAAGACGCGATGAATTAACAAAAAAGTTAGCAGAATCTATAGGACAATCTTTGAAAGAGGTTGATGTTATCGGCTACGTTGTTGATCCAACGCGAGAAATCGGCGACGAAGAACATGAAGCTCTGCGAATAATAAAACAAACCACAGCGAAGAAAATTCTTATTATCAATAAAATTGATGAAAACAAAAAACCGTTTATAGATTTCTATCGAGATCTGTCTGGAGAATTCGATGCTGTTGTTGAAGTTTCAGCTCTCCGCAACACACACATTCAAACTTTGATTGAAACATTTTATTCGTTTCTTCCTGAAGGCGAATACTTTTATCCTGAACATCAAATTACAAATATACCAAACGCATTTTGGATTGCAGAGTTAATTCGAGAAAAACTTTTTTTGCGATTGAGACAGGAAGTTCCATACTCAACTCATGTTGAAGTTACTGAAATTCAAGAAAAAGAAAACGACATGTTGTATATTGCCGCAACAATTTTTACAACAGACGAACGTTACAAACGAATGATAATCGGAAAAGGCGGACGTGGAATAAAAGAAATCGGCCAGTCAACTCGGAGAGAACTCGAAGGCGCGATGAATCGAAAAATTTTTCTCGACCTCACAGTCGAAGTTGATCCTCATTGGACAGACAGAATGACAGGTTTATAGGAAAATCTTGATTTTGTTTCTAAAATCAGACCCAATTCAGTTACAAAAAGGGTCACTTCCGCTTGTCATTGCGAGGCCAGTGCCCTTCTATGGCCGAAGCAATCTCTGCGTCTTTTTGCAAGAATTATGGATTGCTTCGTCGTCAAACTCCTCGCAATGACGGAAACTCACTATGGGTTCATCCCTATAACCCTATTTCAGTTACTTCATACCCCCAAAATGCTTCGCCTAGCTCTTTTAGGTTGAAAAGATTTGTTGTTCCGCGAGAGGCCGGTGTTAAAATTATTTCTAAAATCAACGGATTCTGTTCATTTGCTAAAATTGTGTAACGCGCAAATACGTTTTGCGCCTGGATCGCGCGAACGTCTGTCAAAACTCCGTTCACTTTCAAGCGATACGTTTTCCAATCAATATCCGCCTCAATTTCAGAAATATTTTTTTCAATTTTTTCTTGTGGCTCGCTTGATTTTAATTTATCAATCAGAGTTTGAATTTGATCAGTGAAACCTTCGACATAAGCAACGGAATCGTCAAATAATCCGAGATGAATTTCAGTGCGACGATTTTGAACAAGTTCTTGGTATTGTTTTTTCGAAATCCAAATCAAAGTTGATCCGTCGTTCATGTTTTGATCTTTCTGCCAAAAAAACGGCAACAAAACTTTTGTGCCGCTCTCAAGCGCATCGGTTTGCAAGCTTCCCTTTTCAACAACTGTTTCATAAACCGGTTCTGGAGGATTTGGAAGTTGAGTGCCGATCGACGCAGATGCATAATCTTTAAAATACTGTTTTCTTGATTCTTCTGAAATCAAAGTTTCGTGTTTTAATGATCTCTGCCATGCAACCTCCGCGGACAACGAAGGTTTCCACGAGTTTATTGTCAAAATTCGTTCCGCGTCAGTTTCACCAAAAAGTGAAACAAACTTCCCGCCGATTCCAAGAATGGTTTCACGAATTGAAATCGTTGATTCTGTTGAAAGTTTGAGCGCGGCGGCAGAATCTTCTGGTGTTTGATCAGATACATTCGGTTGAGTACAACCAACCCCAAGAAAAATGAGGATTAAAAATACAAACGCGTTTCGGTTATTGATTATATACATCGCAAATTATTTTCCTTCAGCCCATTTTCGCATGTCATTTTCTGATGCTTCACCGCATATTGATTTTCCAGTTTCTTCATTAAAGAAATATGGAACGCCACCGCATTTTTCACCTTCTTTCTCTTCAAAAATTTTTGCGTTTTCTGGATGATGCCAAGTTTCAAGCTTGGTTATCTCAACGCCTTCGCTAATTAGTTTATCCACAAGTGTCATAACAACATGACAATGAGGACATTCGTCCCCGTAGAAAAAGTATTTCATAGTTGATATTATGGACATCACATTATGACTCCAGACTCTATAAAGAATGAAAAATGGTAATCTGCTTGTTTTTCGCTTGGAAAATTTTTCACCGTATCTACGGATACGGCTCAAATTTTTCCACGCTCCAAAACTGCGCATCTTACTCATTTTTCATCTTTCTAAGTGCGGTTTCGTAATGTAATGTCCATATCTTAGCATGCAACAAGCTCGTATTCAAATTATCGTAGCCGCTCTATTTTTCACCGTAATTGCCGGTCTTCTTTTGATTCGACGTTTTGATACTCAACCGGAAGAACCAGTTGTAATAGTTTCTGTGTCAGGATCAGAACGAAAAGTTGGCGAAAAACTTCGACGCGGAGAAATAATTGAAACAAAAGTTGGAGAGTATCTTGCACTTCAAATTGGAGAATCTGTTTTGGTTGGAATTGACGAACGATCGCGAGTTGAATTATATCGTCTGTTTGCTGATGAACGAATTTTGCGTTTTCCGCGAGGAAGAATTGTTATCGAAAGCCAAGACAAAAAACCGTTTCTGATTGAAACAAACAAAACTCAAAGTATTGTTGAAAACGGATCAGCGACTTTTATAAATTATGACTACCAACAACTTGTAACAATCGCGCCGATTAAAGGATCAATACAAACACACATAAAAAATACAAACGAATATATATTGCTTCCAGTTCCGATCAACGTAAGTGAAAAAAATCCACCGACATATTTGGCCGCAACAACGGATCCTTTGTCTGGAGCGAAAAAATTTTATGAATGGTTTTTTGGTATATAAACACCCAAAACCTAGTTGATAATTCCTCCACCTAACATCACTTCCCCATTGTAAAATACAAAAGATTGTCCCGGAGTTACCGCGCGTTGAGGTTTATCAAATTTTACAATAGCTTTTTTTTCTGAAAGAAAAGTAATCGTGCAAGATTGAAGCGGCTGACGATATCGAATTCGCGCTTCACATTTCAGCACTTTCGGAACCGATTCAACAAGCAGATTGATTTGTTCAACTAAAACTTCATTTTTGTATAAAGATTCATGATAATTGCTCGTCACAACGAGTTCTTTTGTTTTTGCACGCTTTTCAACAACGTAATACGGTTTTCCACCGCCAATGTTGAGCCCGTGCCTTTGTCCGATTGTGAAAAAATTTATTCCTATATGTTCGCCAATCACACGACCGTCGGTTGTGACGATTTTCCCCGGATTTTCTTTGATTCTTGTTTTCAAGAACTCACGCATTTCAACTTCGCCAACAAAACAAATTCCAACGCTGTCTTTTTTGTCAGAAACATCGAGTTCGAGCATGTGAGCTTTCGCACGAACTTCCGGTTTTGTCATTTCGCCGACTGGAAACAAAATCCTCGGTAAAATTTTTCTATCAATCGCCCACAAAAAATATGTTTGATCTTTGTTGGAATCAACAGCTTTCAAAATCTTCCACTCCGCAACTCCATGACTTAATGATTCCTTGACTCTTCCATAATGCCCTGTCGCCACAAACTCACAGCCAAGACGGTCCGCTTCTCTCACAAAACGATCAAACTTAATAAATTTGTTGCACATAACATCAGGATTTGGAGTTCGTCCGGCAGATGATTCGCGAAATAAATAATCAATGACGTCTCGACGATATTCTTTTTCAAAATCTAAAGTCATAAATGGAATTCCAAGTTTGGCCGCAACTCTAGCCGCATCGCGTCGTTCTGTTTTCCAACTGCACTCCTTAAACTCCGATCCTTCACATTTCTCTTCTGACCAATTTTTCATGAAAGCCCCGATCACTTCATAACCTTGTTCCAATAACAAAGCCGCTGACACTGACGAGTCAACGCCTCCGGACATTCCGAGTAAAACTTTTTTTGGATTAAATTTTTCAGACATAATACCAAAACAAAACCCAACACCAAAAACCTAAAACCCTTTTTTCAGGCTATCAAACTTCTCTGCGTCCTCGCGAAGAACAAAGAAGTCTGTGAAATTCAATTTTTCGTTATACTTTTGAAGCAAATCAGAATACTTAAAAATTGGAATATACTCAACTCCATTTACTAAACGTTTTGCGACATAAATCATTGTTGCGCGATCCGAAACGCCTTCGCCGAAATGTGAAAGTTCATTTGAAACAGAATGGGTGAAATATCTAATCTGATTTTGTTTACAGAATTCCGTTAATCGCGAAAGTAAAATTTGATCTTCTTCTTTTGATTTTTGCAAACGCAAAATTCGTTTGGCAGGAATTCGTTTAACAATATGTTCTGACCAATAATTTTTTGGATTTTCCGATGCCTTAAAAATCTGTTCGATTACTTCCCCATCGCGCAACTGCGTGTACAAATACGGATCAGCCGGAATCAAAAGCGGAATTTCATTTGTACAAATCGCTTCTTCGAGATAATGCGCGAAACCGGCTTTTGTTTTGTGATAATAAACTTGATCTATCATATGATAACGAGCAAGCAACATATCCTCATACGCGCGAACCCCGTTTTCTGAAAGCGTAATGATCATTTCCCCATCTTTTTCTGCGATTCCGAGGGATGAAATAAGCCAATCAATGTCGAAATTTCCATACGCCACTCCACAAAAATAACTATCGCGCAACAAATAATCCATTCGATCAGCATCTACTTCACCGGAAATTAAACCTTTAAGCACTCGTCGCAAACCTGGAATTCGTTCCGTAAATAAATTTAAAAAACCGGAAGGTAAAATATCTTTGTGAATGATTGACGCAACGTCTTGCGCAAACGAAGATTCTAGAATTCCTTCGCGAACTAAAGTTTGAATTAAAAGTACGCTGTAATCTTCATGAACAGCCTTTCGGTCAGGTTTTTGTTTCCACCAAGACCAGTCAAATGGGAAATCACAAAGTTGTGGAAAGATTAGTTCAGTAGCGTGAGAAAAAGGGCCGTGGCCGATGTCGTGAAGAAGACCGGCTACGCGAACACAAGAACGAAGAGATTCGATTTCTTCGTTAGACAATTTCGGCGATCCATTATGACTCCATTGTGAAACGGAAAATAAATTATCAAACAAACGGCCAGCGACGTTCATTGTTCCTATTGAGTGAAGAAAACGATTGTGAACTCCGCCAGGATAAACGTACGAATGCAAAAAACCAAGCTGGCTTATGAAACGCAAACGCTGAAAAAATGGATGATCAATTATCGTCCGTTCAAATTCGTTAAATGAGATGCGATGATGGATTGGATCGCGTAGTTCGAAGCCCGACATACATCAACACCCTACCAAATCAAAATCAAAATTCCAAGAATGATTCTAAAAATAGCCAGTTCTGCGAATGTTCCGCGGCCTGCGAGCCATGTTCGCAAAACACGAATTGTAATCAAAGATGTAATGAATGCTGTAGTCATTCCGACAAAAAGTGGAAATAAACTGACGTCGGTCGGTTCGTTCACGAATTTCCAAACTCCATACGAACCAGCGATCGCGATTGACGGAATACTCAATAGAAAAGAAAAGGTCGTTGCGGTTGATCTTGAAAGTCCACCGAACAAGCCAGCGGTAATTGTGATTCCGGAACGCGATGTTCCTGGGATAATCGAGATCGCTTGTGCGCAACCGATAAAAAACGACCGTTTCCATCCAACACTATTTGTTGCATCTTTGATTTCTTTTGCAAAATGATCTGCCAAATACAAAATAATTCCCCAAACGATAAATGAAACAGCCACGATTTCGGCAGATCGAAAAGATAAACCGAAAACAACTTCTAGAAAAAAACCACCGATCAAAATAGGAATTGTTGAAAGCAAAATCCAAAAAATAACTCGCCGCTCGGAAATGAAAAGACGTTTCACATCCGGAAACAACGCAACAATAACTCCGCCGAGTGTCGCGAGATGAATAGATGCGTCAAATGCTAAATCCTGCAATTTCCAATCAAAAAATTTTGGAACCAAAATTAAAAAACCAGAACTGGAAATCGGAAGAAATTCAGCAACACCCTGAACCAAACCTAATATGAACGCTTGAAAAATCGTCATGTCATTCAAATTTTATCGTTTGTCCTTGACGAAGCGAGCCGGAAAGAGGGACTGACGGCGCTGAAGGGGGACGTTCGGCAACCACAAGAGTTTGTTTATTTTTACGATTGCGTTTACGTTTTTTGTTTATTTTGTCAGGCGAGATTTGACGCGAACTGACGGCTGGCGGGAAACCCGCGGCAGTCGGCTGAACAGTAACCACGGTAGGAATTGATTTTTTAATTTCTTCAGTTAGCCAGTCGACTTTAATTTGAACCTGCGATGCCTCGACTCTCACGCCGTTGGGAGGATTACTCGGAATGACAGAAACCGGCGCCTTTTTAACCTGTTCCTTCAATTGATTTAACTTTACTGCCGGTTCCTGCGACACTCGTTCAACCACTTCTCCGCCTGACGGACGTGGCAATGGTTTAGTTTTTGGTTTTCCGTGTTTTCGTTCTTCGCGCACAATCTCAATACATTTTTCACAATAAATCGGCCGCGAACGATCAAGTTCGACAGCCAAAACAATCTGTTTGTCGCATCGAGTGCAATTGTATTCGAATCGCGGCTTTCGCGACGTTTTTGCCATTTTCTTTTTTTCATCAGCCTCTTTCAAAAGTGTTTCCATGTCAGCATTTTCCATTCCACTCCATTTCAAAATTTTATCCTCAATATCTTTTCTAGGATTCGCGTATCTTTCGCGTGAAACTCGAATCACGCGTTCTTCAGAACCAGTTCGTTTTGAAATCGGCGGCAAAGTAATAGCTGAAAACGGCTGGCTTGAAACTCCATCAATCAACAATTTTAAATAAACGTTATATTTTGGAAGATTGATAATGTCTTCAGGCATAAACCGCGGAGCGAATTCTTTTTCCATATACAATCCGTCTGGCGAACCGACTCGATACGAAATTATTGTTCCAACGTTTCCAAAAACCGCTTCGCGAACTTCATCGGTTAACTGCGCAATGTATTGATGAGCCATTGTCAAACACAAACGATATTTGCGCGCTTCGGAAAGAATTCCAGCAAACGATTCAACTGCGAAATTTTGAAACTCATCAACATACAAATAAAAATCTTTTCGATCTTTTTCAGGAACATCAACACGTTCCATCGCGGCGAGCTGTAATTTTGTGATCAAAAGTCCGCCAAGAAGTCTAGAATTATCTTCTCCAATGCGACCTTTTGAAAGATTGATAATAAAAATTTTTTCCGAATCCATAATGTCGCGAATCTGAATCGTTGATTTCACTTGCGCGACAATGTTTCGAATAACAGACGCAGATAAAAATTGTCCAATTTTGTTTTGAATTGGAGCCACGGCCTCTTGCGCGTATTTATCGTTATACGATGCGAATTCTTTTAGCCAAAATTGCTTGACAACAGGATCGCTGACATTTCCGACAATTCGATTTCTAAATTCCTCTTCAGAAAGCATCCGGTTGATTCCGAGAAGTGTTTGTCCAGGATTATCAAGCAAAGCCAAAATAGTGTTGTTCAAAATGTATTCCATACGCGAAGACCACATATTTTCCCAGATCTTTTTGAACACTCCCATCATTCCGCTTGCAACAAGATGTTTATGACGTTCGCTTACAGCTTCCAAAATATTGAATCCGATCGGAAAATCAACATCAGATGGATTGAAATAAATAACGTCGTTAATACGCCAACTTGGAATGTAATCAATCAATTTTTCAGCAGTGTCTCCGTGAGGATCAACATAACAACAGCCGTGGCCAGCATAAATGTCAGACAAAATAAAATTTTCTAGCAATGTAGTTTTTCCCATGCCTGTTTTTCCAATCACATAAACATGACGACGACGGTCGTCGGTTTTGATTCCAAACTTTGTCATTGAATTTCTAAAATTCGTCTTGGCAAAGTATGTAACTTCATTTTCATGATCGTGATTGTGGGACATAGGAATAAAAGTCAAAAAGGACCAAAAGGTCTGAAAGGTCAAAAAGTGTCAAATCGGTAAATTCGGCGGGACAAAATCATTGGTTTTTGTCGGCGATTTAACAATTGGAACTTCCGCTGTTCCGATTGTGTCAAATTTTTCTTCCTTTTCCTCCATTACCTCCTTTTCTTCCTTTTCCTCCATTACCTCCTTTTCCTCCTCCTCCTTCCCAACTGCAAAAGTGTCCTCTTCAAACGTAATAGGTAACCCAACAGGCGGTTCGGCTCGTCGAGCTTCGGCTTTTTTAACCAAAGGCGCCTTGAAACTTATCGTTGGGAAATGCCAAAGCGAAGCAATTTCTTCCACATTCAAAAACGACGGATTCGCTCCAATTCCCCAACTTCGATTTTTGTATGCCTTCATTAGTCTTTCTTGTTTCTGCGTGTAAACCCAGCGCATCCAAAAATAATCGTCTTTCGGAACTTGCGGGATGAAAAGTTCAAACTTGTTCAAAGCAAGATCCGCATATTGATTCAAAATTCCTTTCACCATTCCTGTTCGCTCGACTTTCACAAACGCGTTTTTTTTCGCAACGTAAAGAATTCTAATTTTTGTTCCCATTCCAACTTTTGACAATTTTCGATACAAAGCATCGGCTTCTTTTGTTTCCTGAAGCGGCAACAAAACATACGGCTCTTTTTTCACTTCTTCTGTCATTCCAAACAATCCTCCCAAATCCATTCCGGTTGCTTCGCCAACGACTCCTATCGGCCAGGACACAACAGATTCGATTGAAGAAACTATCGCGCTTTTTTTGACTTGTTCTGTTTTTCCGTAAAGTTTGTTCAAACGGGCCATTCCTTCTTTTATCCAATCATTAGTTGATGGTTGAATAATCATTTGAAACCAAAAATGTTCTCCTGGACGCATTTTTGCAAGTTGCTCAAGTGTGTGTCCGAGCGGATCTTTTATTTCGCCAGTGACTTTATCTTCAAAATCAATATAAGTTTTAATCGGATACATTGAAGGCTTCGACAGTTTGAATTCTCCGCCCCACATTTCATATTCATCATTTGAAAATTTTGATGGAAAGGCTTTTGTGTAATCCTCGACCTCGGAAATTTCAGCGTCCGGATAATGCGCGTAAATTCCAGCTTCGATCATGTCGCGAAAACGAGTTTGAGTGCGAACTAAAAATTGAATATATCCTTCTGACGAAATTATCTCAAAAGAAAAACTTGGGTGATATTTTCCAACAATCCACTCTTCTTTCCATGTCAGAGTCGATTTGGCGCCATAGAGACTTGAAAACAAATTTTCAAGAGCTTTTGGAGTTTGTTCAGTCATTGATGGGACGTCGATCGCAAGAAAAACAAATTTCAAAGTTTTTGACCATTCGCCTTGACGATAATTTTGCCACATGTGCACAAATCCCCAAGCAATCGTAATCGCAATCGGAATCCATCCAAACCAAATTAAAAAATCAAAAAGAATAACGTCAATCGGACGCTGAAAAAATGGAATTGCGGAAGCGGAAGTTTGAACCGTTTGCTGAACAATCGGTATTGCAAAAATAGGAAGCATACCCTTCAAACTTTATTATATCAAAACAACAAGCGGATGTCGCCTGTTGTTTTTTATCCCTTTCCTATTCTCCTACTCTGCTACTTTCCTACTCTTCATTTTCTCCCAAACAATCAAAAGCGGACTTGCTAAAAAGATTGAAGAATATGATCCGATTCCGATTCCAATAATAAGTGCCAGCGCGAACGGACGTGTGCTTTCTCCTCCAAAAATAAAAATCGCCAGTAATGCAAGAATTGTTGTCAAACTTGTGTTAAGAGAACGAAGAATGGTTTGTTCAATACTTTGTTCAACGGTTTCTGTTAAAGACGACGAGGTTCGGCGTAATAGATTTTCTCGTGTGCGATCAAAAACAACGATTGTGTCGTTTATGGAATAACCTAAAACCGTGAGTGCCGCGGCCACAATTGCGGCTCCGACTTCCCAACCAAACCAAATTCCAAAAAGTGTAAACGCACCAAGCATGATTATTACATCGTGAAAAGCTGTTAAAACTGTGATAGCGGCGTATTTCCAAGAGGCGACCGGTTCTGAAACTTTCCTGAATGCCCAGGCAACATAAAGCCCAATCAAAACCAAAGTTAAAATAACTCCGATTGTTGCAGTTTTGCGAAGCTCGCTTCCAATTATAGGACCGACTGATTCAAAACTCAACTCATTCAAATTTCCGTGCGCTGTTCGTGCCGCATTCAAAACAGCTTGATGCTCTTCTTCTGAAAGCGCTTGGGTTCTCACAAGATAACCTTGTTCGCCAGTAGTTTGAATCGTTGAATCTTTATATCCAGCTTCTTCAAAAGTCTGACGTAAAGAACCAATGCTAACTGGTTTGTCAAATTCAATTTCCATCAGACTTCCGCCGGTAAAATCAACACCGAATTTCAATCCTGGATAAATCACGAGCACAATACTCGCAATAACTAAAAATCCAGAAAGAAAAAGCCAATAATTTTTGTTTTTTATTACGTTGAGTCTCATAGTGTTGGTCTATAGTCGGTTTTTTACACCAAAAAACCAAAATTTACGCGCCCATTTCCACGCAAGAACATTTTTTAAATAAACACGACTGACGGTAATTGCGCTAAACATGCTCAAAATAACACCAATCGCGAGAGTAAGTGCAAAACCGCGAATGAAACTTGAACTGAACCAATATAAAACAGCGGCCGCGATCAGAGTTGTCAAGTTTCCATCTCGAATTGATGTCCAAGCTCGCTTAAATGCTTCGTCAGTTGCAGAACTAAAATCGCGTCCAGAATGCAACTCTTCTTTAAGACGTTCAAAAATCAGAACGTTTGCATCAACTGCCATTCCAATTGATAAAACAAAACCGGCAATTCCGGCTAGCGTAATTGTAACGTCAAAAAAACGATATGCCGCAAGGTTAATTACTGCAAAAAACACAAGCGCGAGCACAGCGATCAAACCTGCCAACCGATAAAATACAATCATGAAAAGCGCAACGAGAATCAAACCAACGATTCCTGCGTTAATGCTTTTTGCAAGCGAAACAGCTCCAAGCGTCGGACCAATGGTTTGCTGTGAAAGCAAATTTATAGGAACTGGCAAAGCGCCTGCGTTCAAATCTTGTGCGAGCAAACGCGCTTCATCAACTGTAAAATCTCCAGTGATTACAGCTTGTCCGCCTGAAATAGCTTGTTGAACAGTTGGAGCAGAAATAATTCCACCATCAAGAAAAATCGCGATCGGCTCTCCAACGTGCGCTTCTGTCAATTCTCCAAATAATTTTGAACCTTCGTCGTTAAATTCTAAAAGGACATTTGGCGCGCCAGTGTTTTGATCAAATTGAACAGTTGAGCGCTTGAGATGTTTGCCAGAAAGTGCTGTATTTTTCCAAGGTTCAGCAGGAACAATATCAGCTTCAGTTGTGAACGGCATCAAAATTCGTTTAACAGTTACAGCAGAAACCGGCCGCTCATCGCGTTTATGAATTATGTGAAAACCGAATTGTGTTTCAACAACATTTGAAATTTCGCCGACTGGAGTTTGAAGAGCCGCGAGCGAAAAAGCTTCAACGTATTTATCCGGCGTTGCCCAGCCGAGGTCCTGCGCGCCTTCGAGTGTTGCAAAATTTTCTGGAGTAGCTTGTTCTTTCAATTGTTGTATCTTTATTGTCGCTTCGATTTCCAGAATTGGATTTTCACATCGCTCTTTTCCTTCATAACAAACAAGCGTGTGCGACAAAAGCATTTCATTTATTTCACCAATGTCTTCAACTCTAAAAATACTGATTCCTTCTTCGTTTTCGAGAAGCGTACTGTAAATTTGTCCTTCTTTCAATTTTTTTTGATTGATCACTATGAAATAATCTGAATAAACTGAAGTGCCACTGATATTTTTGATGAGAGATCTTTCAATAGGCTCGGAACTATTTTCAGCGATCAATTTGTCAAAGTCCTCGCCTGCTAGTGCTCGATCCAAAACAGTTTTCGCAGTTTCGCGATCTTGTGTTTGTTTTTCTTTCAGTTGTGCCAATTCTTCCTCTGTTAAATCGCGGCCTGGCTCTTGAACAGGTTCCTTAAATTCGAGAACCGGGGTTTTTCCAATTTGATCAATCGCTTTAGTAACATCACTAATTCCAGCAAGCTCGATCACCAAACGATATGTTCCGCCAGTTATGATTGTTTGAACAACAGGTTCAGAAACTCCAAACGCGTTTACGCGGCGCTCAATGACGTTTTTGACGCCTTCAAGCGCGTTAATACGTTCAGATTCAGGAATTTCAGTCATGTTAGCCTCGTAAACGAGGTGTGTTCCGCCTTGTAAATCAAGACCGAGGCGAAAAGCTT
This sequence comes from Candidatus Uhrbacteria bacterium, assembly GCA_016208545.1. GTDB lineage: Bacteria > Patescibacteriota > Patescibacteriia > UBA9934 > GWF2-40-263 > JACQXU01. The sequence goes on from JACQXU010000025.1 coordinate 17,956, forward strand.
TTTCCTCAATTTTCAATCCATCCAAGTTCACAAAATGAACAGTTTGGTTCCAAAGCGCCGGGAAATCGTAACTTGCAAAGACAAGCGTGAGAATTAGCATTAGAACGCCAACGATTCTCCTGCCCCAAGGTTTTTTTGATCTATTGATTGTTTTTTTCTTTAATTTCCATGTTTGCATATTTCAGAAGTCAAAGGTCAGAAGTCAGAGGTCAAAAGTTGGAGATCAGATGTCGGAAAGTCTAGCCGATTTTACTAAGTGACGCAAGTGGATGATCCGTTCGGCGATTTATTCACTGATAAATTCAAACCTCGGCACTTTCTTTCCATCGATTTCGATTTCTTCACTGAACATTTTAAACGGACGCACCCACAAATCTTTCTTTTCATCAAAATATACAACAATTTCTTCTAGTGTTTCACTGTGCCTTGCAACACCAATGACGTCGTAATTTTTTCCTTTATAATGTTTGTATTTTCCAAGTTTGAGCATATCAAGCCCCGTGACACTTCTTATACTTCTTTCCGCTTCCGCAATAACATTGGTCGTTTCGCCCGAGTTTCTTATCCTCTCCTACTCGCCCCTTAACTCCCTCGCCACCTTTCTCTGCTCCTACCATCACAATTCCCTTCTTTTCAAAAATAGATCGATCAAGCTCGGCCTGAACTTTCATGTCAACCGCGTGCTTGGCATACTTGAAAAACGAGTATGTGATTTCAGAATTGATCGCTGAAAGCAATCGTTGGAATAAATCAAAACCTTCTTTTTTATATTCAACGAGTGGATCGCGCTGACCGTATCCGCGCAAACCAATTCCTGTTCGAAGCGCGCCCATGCCGGCCAAATGATCAATCCAAAGAATATCAATCGCGCGCAAAATCACTCCGCGTTCGGTGTGATAAATTTCTTTTTTGTCTTCAAACAAAACATAAAGTTGATCATAAACTCCTCGCACAATTTCCATAATCATCTCTATCAACTTAGTTTGTTTTTCAGCAAAATCTTTTTTATCTTCCGATGAATTGACATTCAAATTCGTGATAATATTTTTCTGTTCATCTGTAAGCGGAATTATGGTTTGAATAGTTTCAATAATTTCTTGTCCATTTTCGCCGTGGAACAAAACAACTTGTTCAACTTCTCCTTCAACAATATCAAGCACTCTATCTTTTAATTTTTCTGGTGCGCCATCAAACATTTCCAAAATCTCCCGACGCCGAGCGTAAATAACTTCACGATGTTTATTCAAAACATCGTCGTATTCAAGTAAATGTTTTCGAGTGTCAAAATGATGTCCTTCAACTCGCTGTTGAGCTTTTTCCATTGCGCGCGAAACCATCGCGTTTCCAATCGGCATATCTTCTGGAATTCCAAGCCGATCCATCATTGATTTTGTTCGATCTGATCCGAAAATTCGCATCAAATCATCGTCCATTGAAAGATAAAACTGCGATGATCCTGGATCGCCCTGGCGACCGCTTCGTCCGCGCAACTGATTGTCAATTCGCCGTGCGTCATGGCGTTCTGTTCCGATCACGTGCAAGCCGCCAAGTTCTTTTACTCGCTGTTCTTCAAAAGAGTCTGGTGGATTTCCACCAAGTCGGATATCAACTCCGCGTCCTGCCATATTTGTTGCGATCGTAACAGCTCCAACACGCCCGGCTTGAGCAATGATCTCTGCTTCGCGTGCGTGGTTTTTCGCGTTTAAAACCTCGTGCGTAACTCCGACTTTTGTTAAAAGTTCAGAAAGCACTTCGTTTTTTTCAACTGAAACAGTTCCGACAAGTTGCGGCTGGCCTTTTTCATGAAGCGCTTTTATTTCAGAAACAAGTGCGTTGAATTTCCCCCTTTCAGATTTATAAATTCTGTCAGGCAAATCATTTCGAACAGCAAGCTTGTTGGTTGGAATTTCTGTAACTTCCAAATTATAAATTTTCGCAAACTCTTCAGCTTCTGTTGCGGCAGTTCCGGTCATGCCGGAAAGTTTTTTGTACATTCGAAATAAATTTTGAAATGTAATAGTCGCAAGTGTTTGACTTTCTTTTTGAATAGCAACTCCTTCTTTTGCTTCGATTGCTTGATGAATTCCTTCTGAAAAACGGCGACCTTGCATTAAACGACCTGTAAATTCATCCACAATAATAACTTCGCCGTCTTTAACAATATAGTGAATATCTTTTTTGTAATTAGCTCTGGCGCGCAAAGCAGTGTCCGCAAATCTCGCATGCATTCCAGCTCCTACAGCGTAAAGATTTTCAACTCCCATCGCGCGTTCAATTTTTTCAATTCCAGCGTCTGAAAGAGTTGCTGTCCGCATTTTTTCATCAACATTGAAATCTTCATTCTCGGTTAAACCGGCCACGATCTGCGCAAAACGAGAATAAAGAACATCAGACTCTTCGGACGGCGCAGAAATTATGAGCGGCGTTCGAGCTTCATCAATCAAAATAGAATCAATCTCATCCACAATCGCGTAATGCAAATCCCGCATCACGCATTGATCAATTGTCGGCGACATATTGTCTCTCAAATAATCAAAACCGAATTGATTGTTTGTGCCGTAAGTGATGTCTGCGTCGTAAGCCTCTTTGCGCGAACACGGACGAAGAAAATCCTCGCGGACATGAAACGACTCGGTTTGAATGTCTTCCTCTGTCATCCCTTGTCTTCCATTGTCTTCTTTATATTCCGGATCATAAATCAATCCACCATCTTGTTGAATACATCCAACACTTAAACCCAAAAAATAAAAAACTTGCCCCATCCAAACCGTGTCGCGGCGGGCAAGATAATCGTTGACAGTAACAAGATGACAGCCTTTTCCAACTAGCGCGTTGAGATAAAGCGGAGAAGTTGAAGTTAACGTCTTCCCCTCGCCTGTTCTCATTTCAGAAATTCCACCTCGATGCAAAACAATGCCACCCATGAGCTGAACATCAAAATGACGCTGACCAAGTGTGCGCTTCGCGGCTTCTCGAACAACAGCAAATGCTTCATGGGTGATATTTTCAAGAATTTCACCAGCGAGCAATCGCTCTTTGAAGTTTTTAGTTTTTTCTCGTAACGCATCGTCTGACAAAACGGAAATCTCTGGCTCAAACGCGTTGATTTTTTCAACATCGCGCCGCAAATCAGACAAAACTTTTTTATTCGGATCACCGAAAATAATATTGAGGAGTTTTGACATAGACTTTGCGCATTATCTATTCAAATCAAAAAAAAATCAAGCCGACGTTGCCGACAATGAGCGGTTGCGCCATGTCGTAGTGAACAACGGCGAAAAGTCCGTTGGCACGGAGACATGGTGCGACCGCTCTATACTATCTGCCCGAGTTTATTCCTTCCCCGGTCTTATTACCTTTTTCGAACGATCTTTCAGCTTCTCTTTGTATTCACTTAGCTGTCGTCTCATTTGATCTTTTACTTTGTCAATCGCTTCGTACAAATCTTCCGATTCCTGCGAAGCCATCAATTCTTTTCCAGGCAAATGCAAAAGCATCTCTGCGCGAAAAAACGGACCTTTCGCGTGATGCTGTGTAACTTTTCCGATTTCAATACGCAACTCGTCTGCAGGATCAAAACTACTGCAGATTTTTGACAGAGCTTCAACTTTTTCTTCAACGTACGATTGAATCGCGTTTGTGATTTCAAGACTGGTTCCTTTGAGAGAAATGATGCGCATAATTGAAAATAAGTTTTAGGTTTTAGGTTTTGGGTTCTAGGTTTTCTAACACCAAACACCCAAAACCTAAAACCCAACATACTGAACTTCCTCTTCCAAGTTTATCCCAAATTCATTTTGAGCGCGAGTTTTGATAAGCGCAATAAGTTGAACAACGTCGTCAGCTGTGGCACTTCCGATATTTACAACAAAATTTCCATGTTTTTCACTAACTTTTGCTCCGCCAATTTGTTTTCCTTTCAAATCAAGTTGGTCAATGAGCCACCCGACAGAAATTCTTCTCTTTTCGATCATTTGAATCGGCAAATCTAATTTTTGTTTTAAAATTTGTAATTCGTCATCAGATTTTATTTCGAAATTTTTGAACATACAACCGGCAGAACCCGCATCAAGTGGTTGAGATGTTTTTCTCGCGCTTAATTTTTCGTCTAATTCTACCAAAAGTTTTTTTGAGTCATCTTTTTCAAGTTCAAACGTCGCTGATAAAATAATATCGTTATTGTGTTTGATAACTGAATCGCGGTAGCTAAAATGCAAATCATCTTTTTTTACTGTGATCACTTCCCCGTCGCGCAACAATTCAACTTCAACAAGATAGTCTTTTGTTTCGCCGCCAAAACATCCAGCATTACCGCGAACAGCTCCGCCGATTGTGCCAGGAAGTGAAATCGCCCAAGTTAAACCGGAAAGTCCGGCTTTGGCAGTTTTACGAGCAACCGAAGATGAAAGCGCACCGGATTCTACTCGAACACGATTTCCGTTTATGACAACGTCGCGCATTGCAATTTTGATCGCGATTCCTTCAAACGGTTTATCATTCACCAAAATGTTTGATCCTCCGCCAAAAATAAAATATGGAATGTTTTGATCAGACTTGATTTTCAAAACTTGTTTTAGCTCATTAACTGAACGAACTTCAACAAACCATTTTGCTGTTCCGCCAATTCTAAAGTTAGTGTGTTTGCTCATTGGCTCGTTTTCCTTCAAACGAGAACCAAAAATAAAGTGAAATTGAGAGATGATTTGGTTCATAATTTTTTCCTTTCCACTTTTCTACTCTACTACTTTCCTACTTTCTTAACAAAAAAAGACCCAAAGGGTCTAGAGAGAGCTAGAGAAGCTTCACCACGACAAGATTCCTCTTGGTCTTGTCGCGACGATTGAAGTGAAACATGAACGTTCCGTCGTGATACTTGTCGGTCGCGGTGTCGTGACCGTCGGACACGACATTTTCTGCCAACAGACCAAGTTCTTTGAGCCGGCAACGGATAAGCGCGTTGAGATCAATGTGTCCGGCCGAACTGTCGATCACTACGTTGCTCATTGTTCCGTCACGATAATCGTATCTTTGACGCAAGTACTCGATGAGACGATAGTTCCTTTCTGCAAAAGGATTCACCTGCATGGTTCCATCAGGACCGAGCACAAACGCAGTTGTTGGATGATCAAACGCCCTTGGTCCGATTCCAGCCGCGATGAAGACTTTCAACTTGCGAGGTGCTTCACAGATTTTGAGAAGTCCAGCATCAATGACACTATTGTGTTGACGTGCCGCTGACCCTTCGATCAGTCCGCGATCAATGAGTGCGTCGCGGCCACAGTGAAGTCCGAGGACCTTGTGTTGCGAACTGTCGTAGATCACAGTTGTCGGACAGTCCGCAGACGCGAGAAAGTACGCATCACCGGAATGTTCGAGCAGAACTCCGTCAGCGTCAGCGCCACGGAAGAAGCCGGGAAGAAGTTCTGTCGTGAGGTCTTCAGCTTTGACAACATACGCTTTTAACGCAGGCTTTGGAACCAGCGCGCGACGAATGGCATGCTCCGTGATCACCTCCGCAATTGCGGATGTGATAAACGGATTTTTCTTTTCCATTTCTTCTAGCGTAGCACCAGCGTAATTCCAGTTGCGACTTGTGCC
>JACQXU010000013.1 GCA_016208545.1 Candidatus Uhrbacteria bacterium
CGGGCTGGGCACCACCTCGCCATCCCGCCTGTTGGCGGGATATGGCTCCGGCGTTCTCGTCTCGACGCAAGCCAAGCAGTTGGCTTGCTTCTGCCTTCAACAAAAAACCCCAACTTGTGTCAGGATTTTTTGTTGGAGCGGCAGACGAGACTCGAACTCGCGACCTTCTCCTTGGCAAGGAGACGCTCTACCAACTGAGCTACTACCGCAATCTGGTGATGAAAGATTAACAAATACTTTGTTTGATGACAAGACCTCGTTGTATACTTGTATTTGTATGACAAGCACAAAAATCACCAACCAAAAAATAGCTAAACTTTTTGATGAAATTGCACTGTATCTTCGAGCTGAAAACGTGCAGTTCAAACCGCAAGCTTACGAAATCGCAGCAGAAAACATCATATCTTTGGAAGAAGAACTTTCTGATTCATACAAAAAATGCGGAAAAAAATGTATTGATGAAATTCCTGGAATTGGAAAAAGTATGGTTGAAAAAATAGAAGAACTTGTACAAACTGGCCGTTTAAAATATTACGATGACCTGAAGAAAAAATATCCGTTTGACATGCTCGCACTTACAAGCATTCAGGACATCGGACCAAAAACAGCTCTAACGCTTTTCAAAAAACTAAAAATAAAAACTATTGATGATCTTCTTTCTGCGGCTGAAAAAGGATCAATCGCAAAAATTCCGAGCATGGGAGTAAAAACCCAGCGCAATGTTTTGCGAGGAATACAATTTCTCAAAGCAAGTTCTGGTCGAAGAATTATCCATCAAGTTCTTCCACTTGCGCAAAACATCGTAAAAAAATTGCAAAACATTTCTGGAGTAACACATATTGATATTGCAGGATCTCTACGACGCAAAAAAGAAACTATCGGAGACATTGATCTTCTGGCAACAACAACAAATCCAAAACAACTTATTAAAACTTTCACTTCTCTTCCAGAAGTCGAACAAGTTCTTGAAGTTGGTCCTAAAAAAGCAATGGTGCGATACACATTTGGAATGCAGGGCGATATTTTAATTTTGAAACCATCGGAATATGGAGCCGCGCTGATTCATTTTACAGGCTCAAAAGAACACAACATTCTCTTGCGAGAATTTGCAATCAAGAAAAAAATGAAACTATCTGAACATGGACTTGTTCACGGAAAAAAGATAATCGCCGCAAAAACAGAAAAACAAGTTTACACAGCGCTTGGCCTTCAGGAAATCCCGCCAGAGATTCGTGTTGGAGCAGATGAAATCAAACTTGCGCAAAAACACAAAATTCCAGAGTTAATTCCTTATGATTCTCTAAAAGGCGACTTGCAAGTTCAAACAGACTGGTCTGATGGAGACTCATCAATCGAAGAAATGGCGCTTGCCGCAAAAAATTACAGACTGTCCTACATCGCTATAACAGATCACACACAATCTCTCACAATCACAAATGGTCTTAATGAAAAGCGTCTGCTCGAGCAGGGAAAAGAAATCGACAAACTCAACAAAAAATTAAAAAATTTCCGCGTTCTTAAATCAACAGAATGCGATATTAAAAAAGATGGTTCGCTTGATCTGTCAGACAGAGCTCTAAAAACACTCGATGTTGTGTCAGTATCTGTTCATTCAAATCGAAAAATGGAAAAAAATGCAATGACAGAAAGAATTATAAAAGCGATGAAGCATCCATTCGTTCATATCTTCTTCCATCCATCTGGTCGAATAGTGAATATTCGAGACGGATATGAAATTGAAATGGACAAAATCATAAAAGCCGCGAAAGAATACCATGTCGCACTCGAAGTCAACGGATCTGAACGATTGGACTTGCACGAAAAATATATCAGGCAAGCGGTTGAACTCGGAGTAAAACTCGTTATAAATTCCGATTGTCACACACAAACACATTTTACAAATCTTGATTTTGGAATCGGACAAGCGCGGCGAGGCTGGGCAACAAAAGCAGATGTGTTAAACACAAAAACGGTTGATGCGTTTTTGAAAGCGATAAAAAAATAATTCAGTCATTGCGAGGTCGTGCTATGTCGGAGGGAACAGCGGCGACAGTCCGATGGCCCGGAGATATGGCACGCCTCGCAATGATCACAGTTTATGCATAAATTTCTTCTTGAAGTCGAACGTGAACTAAAAAAACTCGAAGATAAAGTTTACAAAACGTCTAACGACCGATTTAACATTCCTCGTTCTGTAGGAATTTCTTCTGAAAAATTAAAAACGAGAATAAAAAATGGTTTTTCTTTTTCAAAACTTCCAGATGTCGAACAATGGAAAATCTGGAATTTTATAATACGAAATAGTCGGATGCATGAAGCACAAATGTCTGCGCTTCGATTCGCAGAAGATCGAATTGAAACAATCGGAAAACAAGAATGGAATTATCTGCGAGGCTGGGCAGACTTCGTTGACAACTGGGCACACTCTGATGTTCTTTCAAAAGTCTATTCATTTCTGCTTGAAAAAAATTCAGATTTGATTTTACCAACACTGAAAAAATGGAACAAATCAAAAAATCCGTGGAAAGAGCGGACGTCAATTGTTTCTCTTATTTATTACGCTTCGCCAAAACGAAAAGCACCTTCGGTTCAGCTTGTGCTTGAAATGGTCGAGCCGCTCATTACAATAAAAGATAAATACGTTCAAAAAGGAGTTGGTTGGACACTTCGCGAATGTCATAAATTATATCCGAAAGAAACACTGAATTTTATATGGACGAACGTTCGAAATCTTTCGGCTGACAGTTTTTTCTATGCAACAGAAAAATTTCTAAAGACTGAAAAAACACGCCTACTTGAAAAAAGAAGAATTAAAGAGTAATTTCAAAGCTGAAAATGGGCCGGTGCTGGAACTGGTAGACAGCACAGACTTAAAATCTGTTGAGGGAAACCTCGTGTGGGTTCGATTCCCACCCGGCCCACCAATATCAAAAATATGTCTTTCAACACGCTCGCATCAAATGAAATCCAAACAAAAACAGCCGAGGCTTTGCGCGTAAAAGGCTATGAAGTTTACGAAGTCGAAACTGGAGCAGATGCGCTTGAAAAAATAAAAACACTTATTCCAAAAGATGCTTCACTCATGAACGGTTCATCGCGCACGCTTGAACAAATCGGTTTTGTGAATCTTCTCAAAACCGGCAAGCATGAATGGAATAATTTGCACGATGCAATTATTGCAGAAAAAAATCCTGACAAACAAGCAGAACTGCGCAAACAATCTGTTCTTTCTGATTATTATCTCGGAAGTGTTCACGCATTATCAGAAACAGGCGAATTCATAATCGCTTCCGCGTCCGGCAGTCAGCTTCCGCATATTGTTTTCACATCTCAAAATTTAATTTTCGTTGTTGGAGCGCAAAAAATCATGCCAACGCTTGACGAAGCAAGACATCGGGTAAAAGAATATGTGTTCCCACTTGAAGACAAAAGAATGAAAGAAGCTGGATATTCTGGAAGCATGATCGCAAAAGAATTAATTTTTCATGGTGAACTCGTAGCAATGGGAAGAAAAATAAATGTGATTCTCGTGAATGAATCGCTTGGATTTTAAGAAATAAAATTTTTTGCAAAAAAAGTCAATGGAAGGGATAATAGAACACAGAAGCTGGAGAAGATAAGAGAATTAGGAAAATATGATAGAACGCGAAGAAACGAATATACCAAAAACTGTGTTATCCCCTTCTTCTGGAAATAATGAAACAACTTTTGAAGTTGGACTACGGCCGCAAACTCTTAATGAATTTGTCGGCCAAGACGACATCAAACAAAATCTTTCGATCTTTATCGAAGCCGCAAAAAAGCGAGGTGAGCCTATCGAACACGTTTTGCTTTATGGAAATCCTGGACTTGGAAAAACAACGCTCGCACACATCATCGCAAACGAAATCGGTTCGCAAATCCGTGTCACATCTGGTCCTGCTATTGAAAAAGTTGGAGACTTGGCCGCGATCATTTCAAACCTCGGACGCGGCGACGTTTTGTTTATTGATGAAATTCATCGGCTCAACAAAACTATTGAAGAAATTTTGTATCCGGCAATGGAAGATTACGCACTCGACATTATTGTCGGCAAAGGTCCGACAGCTCGCACACTTCGACTTAGTCTTGAAAAATTTACGATCATCGGAGCCACAACTCGACTATCACTTTTATCTTCTCCTCTTCGCGACAGATTCGGAGTTACACATCACTTAAATTTCTACACGGAAGATGATATTAAAAAAATTCTGAAACGAAGCGCAAAAATTCTTCACGTCGAAGTTGATCCAGAAGCATTTACACTTCTTTCCACACGTTCGCGTCGAACTCCTCGCATCGCGAATCGGCTTCTGCGCCGAGTTCGCGACTTCGCACAAGTCAAATCGGACGGCTGTGTCACAAACGAACTTTGTGCTGACGCTCTTGAAATGTTAAATGTAGATCACGAAGGTCTCGATCAAACCGACCGGCGAATTCTAGAAACAATTATTGAAAAATTTTCCGGCGGTCCTGTTGGTCTTTCAACGATCGCGGCCGCAACGCAGGAAGAAATCGAAACAATTGAGGAAGTGCATGAACCGTTTTTACTTCAAATTGGATTTTTAGATCGCACACCGCGTGGACGAATAGTTACTGAAAATGCATATAAACATTTGAAACGCGACATTCCAACAACACGTCTGTTATAATTACGACGCAGTATGTTTACTTTCCCTGAATTAACACTCCCGGTTTCAATTTTTCTCCTTCTTTACGGCGCATACTTGTTGCTTTTCCTTTTTTATAGCCTGTTTAATATTTATCATCTAATCAGATATGGCCTCTACGGTTTTGGTTTATATCTCATCATCACGGTTTTCGCAGGTGGAACAATTTTACTTGTTTCTGGATCAATTTTTTTGTTGATGAAATACGATTGGTCGCAACCGATTTTTGTAAATGGACTAATTGAAACTTATGGAAATAATCTCCTGCCCGAGGGATTTGTTGAGTTCTAGGTTCTAGGTTTTAGGTTTTGGAAAATCTCTTAATATGTTTTACTTAAACCAACTTCCAAACCAGCGTGAAAATGAAAAAGTTGTCCTGTTTCTTAGGCGACACTGGTTTGCGGTTCTTATCATTATCGTTGCATTCATCTCACTAACAGGTTTACCGATTTTGGTCGGATGGTTTTATTTAGAAACAATCAAAGATTGGATTTCAAATCCTGTTATCGGACTTATCTTTGTGATTTCGAGCAGTATTTACTTTCTTTCGATTTGGCTTGTGACGTTAATTGAATTTACGGATTACTATCTCGATACTTGGATCATCACAAATGAACGAATTATCAATGTTGAACAAGAAGGACTTTTTCATCGAACAGCTTCCGAACTTGATCTTGCCGCGGTTCAAGACGCAACAGCGGAAATTCGCGGAATCTTACAAACTGTTTTTACTTTTGGAAATGTTTTCGTTCAAACAGCGGCTGAAAAAGGGAGATTCCATTTTAAAAATATTGACAATCCAGAACACGTGAAAGAAATTGTTACAAAACTTGTTGAGGAAGATAAAAAACGGGTTTATTCTAAAACCTAAAACCTATAGACATCACATCCCAAAATCGGACTTAGAACCCAAGAAAAATTGATGAATGGCGCGGTTTTGCAACTCAGAAAAACCGCAAATGTATCTACAGATACATTGAAGATTTTTCTGAGTGAAAAACAAGCCAGTCACAATTTTAATGGGTTATTGAGTACGATTTTGGAATGTGATGTCTATAATTCCCATTCATACACATTCCACGCCCATTTAGCCAAACGTTCGGTGTCAACAAATGACTCTGCGCGCGAGCTTGCGCCAAAAAGAACGATAAGCAATTCCCGCTTGTCGTTTTTTTGCGGCTTAAGTGTTACAACGAGATTCCAACCGGACTCATCTAAATATCCTGTTTTGCCTCCTGTCACAAAAACGTCATCGTACTGCGGTTTATAAAGCATCCAATTTGTGTTCACCATTTTTTTTGTAACACCTTGATTTGCAACACGAATAAATCGTTTGTATGTTGTTGTGTAACGTTTAATTTCTTCTTTTTGCAAAACATTTTTCGCTATCTGTGCCATTTCAAACGGTGTTGATTGATTGTTTGCATCTATTCCAGATGGATCAACAAATTTTGTATGCGTCAAATTCAAACTTTGAGCATAATCATTCATTTTTTGAACAAACACTTCTTTTGAAAAACCGCTCGCGCGAGAAAGCGCATTTGCCGCGTTATTCGCAGACGCAACTAAAGTCGCGTAAAACAAATCATCAATTGAAAACGTATCGCCGTCATTCACCCACAAACGTGCACCTCCGACATTGTCTGTGTTTCGCATCGCGATTTTTTGGTTTGTAGAAATTCCCTGTTCAAGAACAACTGAAGCTGTAACAAGTTTTGTAAGAGACGCAATCGGCCAAACACGATTTTCTTGTTTGATCGTAAGTAGTTCTCCTGTTGCGCGATCCATGACAACATAAGCATGCGCGCCAATTTCAGATTCGATTTCGCGTGGATCAATTCGTTTTGGAAAACTCGGCTCATTTGCAAAAACCGTCGTAGGAAAAACGACGGCTATAAATAAAAACAACATTGCGACAAATTTTAATTCCATCTTTTTATCAATGCAACACCTTTATAAAAATAGTTCAAAATCTCTTCCCAATTTTTTCCACTTTCTTCTGCCATACACAACGCCTCTGTTGCACTCATTCCAACTCCGTGTCCCCAAAGTCTTCTGCCCTTTCGTTTATCGCACGGAGTCTGAACGGATTTCAACCATTCAACTTGTCCTCCCCACACCTCACTCCAATCTCGCGTACGCCCGTCCGAGCGGGAAAAATACGGCGTGAGTGCTGTTGCATTATTGTAATTTACTGTGATCCCTCCTGTGTCTTCAACTGCCTGACGAATTAAAGGATTCCGCGTTTCGTATTCGTATCCATTATAAACTTGATCGTCCGCTGTTGAATTCAAATGGAAAAATTCACTCGCATGTTTTGTTGCGCGCTCCCAATGATACAAAGCGTAAGTTCGAGCAACTGTCACAAGCGCTTTTTTATATTCTTGATGAGAAGTATTTGAAGTTTCCGCAAGGCCGTAAAGATATTCATCTATCGGCAACTCATTGATGAGCCATGTTCTGTCTTTTGCGCTGTTGTAACGAAGCTCTAAAACATCGCGAAATTGATTATCCGCGAATCCGGCTTTTCGTGTTCTGCGACGATCAAAATTTTGAACAGTGCAAACTCCATCTGAATTTTTTGGAACAAATCGTAGATATTCATTTGTCTGTTCAATCCCTTTCCCGCGATTAAAATAATATCTTTGATTTTTGTAAAACGCTCGAACCATTTGGTTTGACGCAAGTTCACCAAATAGTGCACCGTTCCCGCCGCGCAATTCCCAATCTGTATTGCAACTTATTTCGACTGTCCAATCTGTTTCTTCATCAACAATCAAAACACCAACTCTAATGATTGGTTCTGAAATCAAATTTGTTGAAACCGTCGCGTCTTGGTCAACTGTAACTTGAGATTCCAGAGCTTCAGGAGCGCCAGTTGTAACTTCAACTGGAATATCAATCAAAAATCCGGAACACAGGAGAAGCGACTCCGTCGGAAGAAACCCCTTTCGTCATCCCGAGCGAAGCCGAGGGATCTTTTGAAGAAGCTTTGGTGACTTTTATTGTGAGAGTAAATTCTCCGCCTGGAATCCATGTCTTATTTTCAGCGGCCAAATTGAATGTTTCTTTATACTCTCCTTCTGTGAGTGGCGCTTTAAGTGACAACTCAATTGTTCCAACTTTTTGAGGAGCAACAGAACTCTCTTTCAATAAAGCGCCTTGTGTGTAATCAACCCAATTGTTAGCTCGAAAAATGCTCGCGCGATATTTTGGACCGTATGTGTAAACTGAAACGTACGCGTTTCCACTATTCTTCCAAGTCGTTATTCCGATATTTTGAAATTCCAAAGTGATAGTTTTTTCAGAACCTGGTTCAATCGTAAACGAAGATTTTGGCGCACTCACCTGTAAAGCTTCAAATCCTTTTTTTGGAGCCGCAAAAGCTGGTTGTGCTAGAAAAATAAGAAAAATCGCGGCAACGGCGATTGTGACGAGCCAAAAAAACGCTCGAGGAACTTTCGTTAAAAATCCTCCCATATTTCATAAAACATCGTATCAAAAAATCAGACCTTCGTCAATTCACATTTTTTCGTGATAAACTGGTGTTTGCATGTCAAAAGCAATCATCGCGAGAAATTTCTCAATTCAGGTCGCAAGCCGAATGCTGGCCGTTCTTGTTGGTTTGGGTTCAATTGCAATTCTCACGCGTTCACTTGGAACACATGCGTTTGGAGAATACACAACTACGATAACTTTTCTACAACTTTTCGGAGTGGTCGTTGATTTTGGACTAACGCTAACTCTTGTTGTAATGATTTCAGAAGAAAATGCAGACACAGAAAAAATTGTTGGAAACATTTTTGGTTTGCGAATGATCTCTGGAGCCATCCTTTTTAGCATCGCGCCAATTGCCGTTCTTTCACTTCCTTGGTCTGATGTTGTTAGAGAATCTGTTCTTGTTGGATCAGCCGCATATGTGCTCATGGGAGGCGCAACACTTTTGGTTGGGGTGTTTCAGCGTTTTCACACGATGTGGCGCGCAGGCTTAGCTGAAATTCTCAATCGCCTCGCGCTTCTAATTTTTATCGCGCTTTTTGCGTGGTTTGAACTAGGAGTAGTTTGGATGGTTGCGACTTCAGTTATCGCAAACGCAGTTTGGCTTTTTGCAATGATCAAACTCGCGCGGCCATTTATCAAAATTCATTTTTTGCATGACTTCAAAATGTGGCAGAACGTGTGGAGCCGTTCTTGGCCGATTGCTGTTTCAATTTTTTTCAACTTACTTTATCTAAAAGGAGATATTTTGTTTCTCGCATATTTCAAAGATCAAACTGAAGTTGGAATTTATGGTGTAACCTATCGCGTTTTGGATATGCTCACGGCTTTGCCGGTAATGTTTATGGGAATTCTTTTGCCGATTATTGTAAACACATGGTCAGCAGGAAATCATGACGAATTCCGCGCACACGTTGCTCGAACTTTTGATTTTTTTATGATCGCGTCAGTGCCGATAATTATTGGTACTCAACAAATTGCAGGACCGCTTATGCGACTGATCGCTGGTCCTGGATACGAAGCTTCAGGTGATATTTTAAAACTTCTTGTTTTCGCTGTTTTCGGAGTTTTTGTTGGCGCACTGTTCGGGCATCTCGTTGTTGCACTTAACAAACAAAAACCAATGACTTGGGGATATATCAGTGTCGCGATTGTTACAGTTGTCGGATATTATCTTTTCATTCCAAAGTTTGGAATGTGGGGAGCGGCGTGGATGACGCTTTTTTCTGAATGGACGATCGCGCTCATAACTTTTTTGGTTGTTTACAAAATTACGAAAGTTAAACTGCGTTTTGTTGTAGCCGGAAAAGCGATTTTTGCTTCAGCAATCATGTATCTTTTTTTAAGATTCGTTCCGTCGCTTTCAGTGCTTGTTGATATTTTGATTGCGGCAATTTTGTATTTAATAATCATGCTGATTATAAAAGGAATAAAAATGGAAGATATTCGTGCGCTGAAAAATGCTAGACAGACGATAGAATAAAAAGGTTTTGGGTTTTTGGTTTTATGAAAAACTTTCTGACAACTGGAGTTCTTGTAACACTCGCGCTTTTGCCGGCTTATTTATTACGAGCTGATATTTTCGGAATCCCGACAACTTTACTTGAAGTATTCTTGTTGGTTTTAATAGCGACTTGGGTTATCCAAAATCGAAAACGATTGAAAGAATTGTTTGTGATAAATCGTCAATGGGCAATTTTTATTTCGCTCGTTGTTCTTTCCGCAACGATCAGCGCCATTATCGCACCAGACACTTTGTCAGCATTTGGAATTTGGAAAGCGTATTTTATTGAACCAATTTTATTTTTCTATTTGCTTGTTGATCTTTTGCGAAAAAAACAAATCACAAATGAAAAAATCATTACTGCGCTCTGCGTTGGAGGACTTCTAATATCGTTCGCGGCGATTTTGCAATGGATTTTGTGGGAAGGAATTCCAATTCCGTGGGATATTGAACGCAGAGTCACAGGTTTGTTTGATTACCCAAACGCGCTCGGACTATTTCTCGGCCCACTTGTAATTATTGTAATCGTACGACTTATTTATAAATGTCATTGCGAGTCCGGCCTTAAGGCCGGACGAAGCAATCTCTGCGTTGAGATTGCCACGTCGTTCCGCACCTTTTGCAAAAGGTGCGGGACTCATCGCAATGACAAAATGTTATTTTATTTAATTTCACTTATACTTTTCATTATAGCAATAATACTTGCACAGTCCGAAGCCGCGCTTGCTTCTGTTGTTATTACAATCGTAATAATGGGAATCTCGTACAAAAAATTCCGTAAACCAATGATCGTTATTTCTTGCGCGGCTCTTTTGATTCTTTTTTCAATTCCGACAACACGCGCATTTCTAGTCAACAAAATTTCACTTCAAGATTATTCAGGTCAAGTTCGATTAAGTCAGTGGAAAGAAACTTCCGAACTTTTGAAAGATCATCCTATCGCTGGAGTTGGACTTTCACAGTATCCAAATACACTCAAGCCATATCACAAAGACACGCAGTATGAAATTTTCCAATACCCACATAATATATTTTTAAACATCTGGGTCGAACTCGGATTATTGGGTTTGCTTGCGTTTGGATTTTTTTGCTTTCTTGTATTACACAACTTCACGACTCCAAGACTTCATGACTCAATAACTTTCTTCTTCCCCCTCCTCCAAATTTTTATCCACGGCCTTGTTGACGTTCCATATTTCAAAAACGATCTTGCAGTTTTAACATGGACTTTGTTAGCTATATTTTATGTTACCACGATTTCTTCCGAATCTAAAAAATAGTAAATCAAATTTTAAAATTGTCGGTTTTGTGATCGGCGCTATCCTAGTAACGGCAGTTTTGTTGCGTCTTGCACAGTGGTTGTGGCCGACTTCCAATCCAACACTTCTTCTAAAAGAAGAAACAATGATTGAAATTGCTGATCCAAATGAAATTGCAAAATATGTGGATCGGCCAATATCGTTTCCAACAAAAACATTCGGAAGTGAGCTTCAAATGATAGGAATATATACTGAAGGAACTGCGATTTTTTCAAAAAACACAATCGCGGTTGTTTATGTTAAAAACGGATTTCGATTTATTGAGATAGATTATCAACCAAAAAAAACACTTGAAACAGAAAGATTTTTTTATGGATCACTACCAACTCAAGAAATTTCGTTAACTGATTCGACAAAAGGATTACTTGTGAATGTACGCGATAAAAATTACTGCAAAAAACCAAATGATGAAGTAATTGGTGTGTGCCAAATCACAAAAATGTTGATGTTTGAAAACAGCGACTCGCTTGTTGTAATTTCAGTTGATGGAAATCACGCAAGCGATGGAGAATTGATTGAAATTGCAAGGTCAATGAGCGTTGACGAAGAGTTGTTGTGATGATAATCTCGTCAAGACATGAAAATATATTTATGTCATCCTGAGGGAGTCTGGTGTTGACCGAAGGATCTATTGATATTTCCGACTTATGAGATTACCAACTTCCGATTTCTAACTTCCAATTTCTAACTTCCAATCTCTATTTTTGGAGAGGTCGCATAGTTGGTCTAGTGCGCGCGACTCGAAATCGCGTAGGCCGCAAGGCCTCGAGGGTTCAAATCCCTCCCTCTCCGCCAAGTTTTACATTCAGCGAAATTGAAAGAGATGGCCTCGGCGCAAAGCGCCTCGGCATGGTATTTTTCCGCAATTTTGAAGGCATTTTTGAAATCCAAAACCAAAGTGCGGTCGGCAATGCGGAAGTTCGAACCAATCTTTTTGAGAAAATCCCGTCCGCCTATGGCGGATTCTTGTTGAGCGTATTCTTCGGCTTGGTTGGCGTCTTTTAGAAAGGCAATGGCAAGTTCGAACCGATTATTGCTCTTTCGCCCAAAAGCATGGATT
>JACQXU010000015.1 GCA_016208545.1 Candidatus Uhrbacteria bacterium
GATATGGTCACTGCCGTCCCAATTTGAGATTCCTTGATTCGTTGGAGATACAACACAATAATATTTATCATGCGCCCATTTGTATCCTGTCACATGTTCAACGTATTGTGAAAACAAATCATTGATTTCGTCCCATGATTTTTGATATTCACGAACTGAATACAATAAGATAGATTTATTTAGTCTGTATTGTTTTTCCATTTCCTGTTTCGACTTTGCGTTTCGTGCAAAACGGAAATCGTATTTTATGTCTATGATGAAGTGTACTTTCATAAAAAAATCTCGACACAATTGTATCGAGGTAAGTATAACACGTTATGTTTGCAAGGTCGCTCATTCGCACATTTCGATTCATTCATAATCACACTTAACTACCGATCGGTAGTTAAGTGTGATTGCATTATTAAAAATAACTATTACGAAATAGTTATTTTTTGTCCAATAACGTGGATCCTGACCACTGAATAATAAACGAAATTCCGACAACTCCCAAAGACAAACCTGGCCAAAGTGACCAAAGATAATGGTCAAACAAACCAAGCATTATCAAAACAACACCAAGTGTTAGTCCGAGCATTCCTCCGGCTTGTTTTGACAACAAAAAAATGTTATGAATTGGTTGATAAGCCCACACTTCTTTTTCTGGATCAATCACCTGAAGCGCAAACGTGTATGCGCCAGGTCCAACTCCAAAAAGCGGATTGTGTTTGAACACATCATCGAACCACGAATATTGCGACACGCGCTCTTCTATTGAAATTTTTTCAATGCGAAGACTCGGTTCAAATCGAGATAAAATTTGCGGATAAAAAACTACGCTTGCGGCAAACAAACTTATGAGTCCAGCAACGACAATATAAATTACATGTAAAGGAATAAGGCGACGTCTGACAATCATTAAACATGAAAGCAAAATAAATCCTGTCGCAAGCGCGATCCATGCTCCGCGAGAAAATGTAATTACAAGAGTAAAAACTAAAATTAAAACAGGAATAAAAATCAACTGAAGTTGAAATTTAGTTTTCACAAAACGCGTAAGCCACGCGAGACAAACGAGACCGACTGCGAGAAAACCACCGAAGATATTTGGATGAGGAAAAGTTCCATACGCGCGTAAAATTCTCACAGATTCTGTTTCAACAACTGCTGTTCCGGCAATTTTCGCGTCTTGCGCGGACATTCCAAGCCACGAAGATGCAGGAGAAAAGTCAGCTGTCACCTGCCAAAAACCAAAAAACGCTGGTGCAATAAGCCCGGCCACAAACGCAGCAACAACAGGCTTTATCTTTGTTCGAACATCACACAAAAGTGTGAAAAGTGCGAAAGCAAAAATGAGATGTAAAACTTGCGCAATTCCAATTTGAAAAAACGATGTGAACGCAAGCGAAAAAAACACAGCTCCCAATAAAAAATATCCGGCTTGAATCACTCGTTTCATTCTTTCTATCGGTTGCCATCGTCCGCGCAAAAATATAACCAACAAAATAATAAATTCTGTTGCATACACTGACAAAACTCCGTACTGCGAAACTTGACCTTCAATAATTGGTGAAGAAAAAATCCAACGTGTTTGCCATGGTAAAAGAAAAATCGCGATAAGCAAAAATCGTTCAACCCATTTCTCTTTCATATATTTGATTAAATTCTCTTATGAATTGAGCTCGACGATCTTGGTCGTGAAATTTTAAAATTTGATCAGAAATCACAACGCGCGAATCTTGATTCGCAAGCGCAACAATTCGAGGAGGAAATCGTTTTTTTTGGATTGAGCGCAAAAATGGTTCAAGAAATGACAATTGAATTGGATTTGAAAAAATTCGCCGCGTCCGATGAACCGGATGCGAAATGCGCGGCTTTGCATTTGGTAAAATAACATCCGCCCAGCGATTAAGCGAGGCAAGTTGTGAAAAAACATCAGAACGATCAAACATTGGCACAAGAGATTTTATCCAAAATGCCAGATAAAAATCTTCCGAGTTTAATTTTAATTCTTCCAACTGAAGCGCTTCACTGGTCGCAAAAAAACTGAAACAAAACGGATCACTAACTTCAACATTTTCCATTCGCGCAGGCCGATTTCCAATCAGCACAAACGGCAAAACTAGAAAAAAACGTGTTGACCAAATCATGTTTGGACTTGTCACAATAAACACATCAATATCACTTTCTTTTGTTGTGTGCCACCACGCAAGAGTGTTTACTGAAGCAACGGCTCGAACTCCTGAAATAAGTTGAAAAAAATAACACGCGCTGTGAAGTTTTTTATATTTCACAATTGCATTCAAAAAACGTTCGTGACGTTCTTTTACGGCCGACACATGTTTCGCGCGAGGCAAAGTCCAAAATCCATCTTGCTCAATGATTCGATCAGAAAGCCACGAACTGTGAGACAAAATTTGCGTAACTTCAAACAAATCATACGGCCGAACTGGACGCAAAAGCCATTTCCAAATTTCAAATGTGGTGAGCGGGTAGTTAAAAATCGAAAACCAACAGAGCGTTCTGAAAATTGATAGCTCGAGATCTGTTGGCATAGGAGTGGTAGCAAGTAGTAAGTAGTAGGTAGTAGGTATACTTATTTTTCTAACGAGCCCACTCTCCTACTTTCCTACTTTACTACTCTTTTTCCGAAACACAACTACTTGTTGAACGATTGAAAACACAGTCACTGTCACCCAATAAAGCGCCAAACCTCCTGGCAAACTCGCACCAATAATGACCGTCATCACTGGCATAAAATACAACATTGATTTATTCATTGACGCAAGCATTGTTTCATCTTTCGCACCTGGCGTTCCGGCAACTTGTTTTGGCGGATGCTTGGACATTAGCATTCTTGATTGAAAAAATTGAAACACTCCTGCCAAAACCGCAAGCCAAATGTTTGGAACAGACAAATCAACTATACCGACAAAAAATTTGTGAATTTCTCCTGGGTTTGGAACAAAAGAATAAAGCATTTCAAGCGCTGTTGGATCAAATCCTTTTAACAGCACTTGATAAAGCGCGATCAAAATCGGAAATTGGATAAGAAGCGGAAGACAAGACGAAAGCGGATTAACTTTTTCTTGTTGATACAAAGTCATCATGGCTTTAGCAAGCGCTTCCTTGTCGTCTTTGTGTTTTTGTTTAAGCTCTTCAATCTTTGGTTGAATTTCCTGCATCGCTTTTTGTGATTTAAGCGAAGAATTCATGAATGGCCAAAGAATAAATTTGATAATGAGAGTGAGTAAAATAATAGCGACTCCCATGTCAGAACCAGGAACTACGTCGTAAAGAAAAACAAGCAGGTTGAAAAGTGGCTGAACAAGAACTAGTTGAAAAAAATTCATAAATGAGCAGTCAAAAGAGTCAATGGAGTCATGGAGTCAATGGAGTCGTTAAATTATCTTCTTCCTTTTCCTCCGTTACTTCCGATGCTTCCTTTTCAGCTTCTCCAATATTTATTTTCCATCCTGTCAACCGTGCGGCAAGACGAACATTCTGACCGCCTTTTCCAATCGCGAGCGAAAGTTGATCGGCATTCACTTTAACAAAAGCAGAGTGCTCTTTTTCATCCAAAGTTACTGATGTAACTTTAGCCGGAGAAAGTGAGTGAGTGATAAATTCAACAATATTATCATTCCATTCAATAATATCGACTTTCTCGCCGCCGAGTTCAGAAATTATTGTTTGAATGCGTGTACCGCGCTGGCCAATACAAGCGCCGATAGGATCAATGGATTCGTCTGGTGTTGAAACTGCAACTTTTGAACGCGAGCCAGCTTCGCGAGCGATCGCTCGAATTTCAACAGAACCTTCTTCGACTTCAGGAATTTCAACTGCGAATAATTTACGCACCATTTCTTCGGAAGTGCGCGAAACTAAAATTTCAGGACCTTTTGTTGTGAGTCCGACTTGGCGAACAAAAACTTTGATGCGATCTCCTGTATTGTAGCGTTCTGTCGGAATCTGATCTTCAGGACGCATGATTGCTGTTGTTCTTCCAAGATCAACAAGCACAACCCGGCCTTCACGGCGCTGAACTGTTCCATTCAAAATTTCTCCTTCGTGTTCTTTGAATTCATTGTAAACAACTTCGCGTTCGGCCTCACGCAATTTTTGTGTGATGACCTGCTTGGCTGTCATTGCGGCCATTCGGCCAAATTCTTCTGCTTGAGGAAGTTCATTTCGAATCACATCACCAACTTTTGCATTGTGTTTCAAAATTTTTGCTTCAGAAACCATGATGTCTGTTTTTGGATTGAATTTAAGTCCTTCTTCTTCCTCAAGAGAAAAGGTTGGAATCGGTTCGCCTTTTTTTCGCGCCTCTTCAATTTGAAGAGCGAGCTGTTCTGCTTTTTGACGACGTTCTTCTTCTTGATGCTCTAATTCTTCAAGATCAACATCTTCAACAACGGTTTTAACATCCCAAATTTGCATTGAGCCGTCTTCTGGATTAAATTTTACTTCTGTGTTTTGATTTTTGTCGCCAAAATCTTTTCGATAAGCGGCGGCAAGAGCAGACTCGATTGCATCAATCACAGCCTCATATTGGAGGCCTTTCTCTTCGACGATTTGTCGTATGGCTTGTTCTATTGCGGAGGGCATAAGTTAGAAGTAAGAAGTTAGAAGCAAGAAGAAAGAAGTTAAAAGTTAGAAACAAGAAGTAATTAAATAGATCGCTGAATAAGTCCGTTAATTATTTTATGAACAGTAACACTTTGATCATAAATCTTTTGAAATTCATCAATTGGAATATACGATAAATCTCTTGAAATTAATAATTGGCTTTGAACTTCGCAAACAGAACCAATTGCCATGTCAAAAAACCTATTTTTTTCAGCCTGTGTTCGTCGACCAAATCCCTCAGCGATATTTGAAACAATCGATACTGACGCTCGACGAATTTGCGCTACAAGACCAAACCGCTCACCTGTTGGAAAAAGCACACTTACTCGATAAATTTCAAGACAAAGTTGATGTGCCTCTTTCCATGCAATAAGATCTGTAAAATTCCAAATCTTTTCCTTTTCTTGCATATTCTTTCTTCTTACTTCTTTCTTCTAGCTTCATATTAACAACAGAACCCGTCTTTCGACAGGTTCAACAGTGCTTAAAATTTACCAGACACCGTCTGAAATGTCAATAGCTTGCAAATGTGTGATTGAAACTTCTGGCAAAAATTCAACAGCGACAACATCAATTCGCCACTTTGTGTTTGGATTTTTAGATCTCAAATACGCAAGACCGCTTCGCACGATGTGACGAAGTTTTTTCGGCGTAACGCTTTCTTCAGGATAACCATACTTTGAAGATTGACGAGCTTTTACTTCAACAAAAACGATCTCATCTCCATCGCGGCAAATGAGATCAATTTCTCCAAACACAGATTTATATTGATGTTCAATGATCTGAAATCCTTTTTTTGCCAGATGCTCTGCCGCAAATTTTTCAACAGAAGTTCCAAATAGTTTCCTTGAATCGGGCATACTATTTCTTTCTTCGTTGTGGAAAATATTTTCTCTGTTGCGCTTGCGATTCTTCATGTGCACGACGTTCTGGAACAGTGCGTCCGATGAAACGCCATAAAAAGAAACACCAAACAACAAGTCCAACAAGCCACAATAAATACCAAAATCGCGCGCCAAAAAGTCGGATCTGTTCAAAGCTAAAAAAATATAAAAGTGCGCCAAGAATTCCCATTGTTACAAACATTGTCGCAACGCGATCGCCAAATTCACGCAAGTGACGTTCTTTGTCTGTATTTGAAGACGCGACTCTTGCGGCAATTCCAAACACAAAAATAAGAATGAATAAACCAAAAATAATTTTTCCGGATGTCCCGCCGACAGAAGCAGGTTGAATTGTTAACCAATATGAAGGGTTTAGAAATAGGGGCATAGGGTTGTAGTAAAAGAAAGATAAAGAAAAACGGGAAGTTCGTCAACACCATTTCGTAAACTATACTTTAAAAATCAATCCCCAGTGCTGTGGACCTGCTGAAAACTCTTCAAAAAACTTAAAACCGCGAGAAAGGAATAATTTTTTGACCGATTCTGAATCAACACGCCGTTTTTCATCAACGACGATTGATCCTGTGCCTGTCTGCCAGTCAACCACAAGTACGCGGCCGTTTGGACGAAGAAGTCTCTTTGCTTCATCAAGCGGCACAGAGTTGTGCATCAACACTCGCGCAATATTCACAAACGAAATCAAATGCAAAGACGTAGCTGGAATTTTTACGCCGCCAGGTCGCTCAAAGTCGCCCCAAACAGTTTGAATATTTGCAACACCTTCAAGTTGCGCGCGGCTTTTAATTGACTGAAGAGCACTTTTCAAAATATCAACGGCATAAACTTTTCCAACAGGACCGACGATAAGCGCCGCTGGCAAAACAAAATGCCCAAGGGTTCCTGACCCAAAATCTGCATAATGCATGTCTAAAGAAAGTCCGGCTGAGCGCAGAAGTGCCTCTGAATCAAGAAGCGCGCGGCCGGAAGGAATAGCTGGCATAATTAAAAAGGGTTATAAGGTTATAGGGTTATAGGGTTTTAGGTGTGGGTTAAAAGTTTTGCAATGCTTGTTAGAACATCTGAAATTACGTTCGTGGCGATAAAAATTCCGATGAATGTAACGAAAACACCCAGAAGTTTGTAAAAAAATCGAGTTCCGCCCGGGCCAAACTTTGCTTCGGCAAAAGGAACTTCTCCAAACCATTCAAGTAAGACATCGGTTTTTTTAACCATGTAAAAACCAATGATCATAATAATTAGTCCAAAAGGGATACGAAAAAATGGGGACATACTTATTCTAAGTCTAACATAAAATGAACGGCTTGAAAATATTGAAAGTATTATCTATACTGCTTTCACATTCATGCGCGGGTGGCGAAATGGTATACGCGCCAGCTTGAGGGGCTGGTGGGCGCAAGCCCTTGGAGGTTCAAGTCCTCTCCCGCGCACCAATAAGGAACTCAACTGCTTTTTGAGCAGTTTTTTTGTTGTACATAAAAACAAACAGTATTATGCTTATCACAAGTTTTTTGAAACTTTCTCAAAATGAATTCAAAAAACGCAGAAAACAAAACAAGCTTGTTTTGAGTTTGATCGGAATGTCGAACACCGGTAAAACTTTCTGGTCACACAAGATGATGGACGTCGGATTTTATCACGTCA
>JACQXU010000016.1 GCA_016208545.1 Candidatus Uhrbacteria bacterium
GCTGTGGGTGGATCACCTCCTTTTTAGGGATATCATGAAGAAATCCTAAACTCGAATTTAGAAATTCGAATTTCTGATTTACTTCATCATGATCCCAGGTCGAGATCAATCTAATTAGATTGGTTGGACCCGGTCTTCAGACCGGGAAAATATTCGGACAAACATTGCAATCATAGAGTAGAGAAGAAAAAACCGCTTCCGTTTATGGGTGCGGTTTTTTTGTTGCATATACAATCCGGCCGGATAGTATTTGCATCACGCTTTAAATCTGTTTTTAATTTGCATCACGTTATGAATCCGTTTTTGACGAGCAGTTCTGCGTTTAAGATTGCTCCGCCGGCCGCTCCGCGAATTGTGTTATGCGAAAGCACTGTGAATTTCCAATCCATAATCGGACAAGGTCGAAGTCTCCCAATGCTCACTACCATTCCATGTTCTAACATTCTGTGTTTGCGAGGTTGTGGAAAATTATCTTCTTTAAAATAACAAATGGGATGCGCTGGGGCAGTTGGGAGTTGAAGCGTTTGAGGTTCTGCGCGAAAAGTTTTCCAAGCTTCGATGATTTCTTCAACTCGCGCTGATTTTGACAATTTCACAGCAATGCTTTCTGTGTGTCCATCAACAACTGCCACGCGATTACACTGCGCGCTGATCTTAATTGGCACACCAAGAATTTTTAAAGGTTCAGTTTCCATTTTTGCCTCTTCCCCACTGATAAACGGAATAACGTTATCGAGAATATCAAGACTTGAAACCCCAGGATATCCAGCGCCTGACAGCGCTTGCATTGTAACAACAGAAACTTCCTCAACTCCAAAATTATCGACAAGCGGCTTGAGCGCCATCACAAGTCCGACAGTTGAACAGTTTGGATTTGTCACAATCATCCCAGAACCAAATTTTTGTTGACGAACAAGTTCGAGTTGTTTTGCATTCACTTCTGGGATGAGAAGAGGAACATCAAAGTCCATTCGATGATTTTTTGAATTTGAAATAACAGCGTAACCTGCGCTCGCGAACCGTTCCTCGATTGGACCAGCAACTTCTGAATCAAGACCTGAAAAAGCAATACGACCTTTAACACTTGGCTCACAAGATTGAACGATCATATCGCCGATGTAATCTGGCAAAGGTGTAGGTTGAAACCAATTTGCCGCTTCGCTATATTTTTTGCCTGTTGATTTCTCTGAAGCGCACAATGACGCAATCTCAAACCACGGATGATCGATCAACAGCTCGATAAATTTTTGTCCAACTGATCCTGTCGCTCCAAGAATTGAAACTGAAATTTTATTTGACATACCACGGGGTATATTATTTGCTTTCTAAAATGTCTCTCAAAACTCCTGCGGCAGTTACTTCTGCTCCAGCACCAGGACCGCGAATAACTAAAGGTTGTGGATTATATCGTCTTGTCCAGATCGCAACTAAATTATCAGAGCCAAAAAGCCCAAAACACGGATCATCAGACGAAACTGGTATAAGAGAAACTGATAATTTCCCGTCTTTGATTTTACCAACGTAACGCAATCGCATTCCGTTTTCTTTGGCTTCACTAAAACGTCTGGTAAATTCTTCATCGCCTGTTGCGGCTAAATTTTCAACTTGCACATCTAACAATTCTAATTCAATCCCAATTTCGCGGCCGAGAATTAGCAACTTTCGCGCAACATCTATTCCAGACAAATCATCACGAGGATCCGGTTCTGTGTATCCTTTCTCTTTTGCCTCACGCACAAGTTCGGAAAATGGTTTCGTTCCATCAAACATGTTGAATAAATAACTCATTGTTCCTGAAAAAACTCCTCGAATTTCTTGAATCTCGTCTCCTGTTTCAATCAGCTCTCGAATTGTTTTGATGATTGGCAAACCTGCGCCAACATTTGTGTTATAAACATATTCGGACTTTTCACCACTTGCCGCGCGAAGACTTTTGTACAAATCCAATTTTCCGCTTGCCGCTTTTTTATTTGGCGTAACAACAGACACACCTGCATTCAAAAGTGTTTCATAATAATATGGTAATTCTTCACTCGCAGTGCAATCAACAAAAACCTTTCGATCAAACGGCTGTTCGATCATCCATTTAATAAATTCTGAAATTGATGTTGGTTGCCCTTTTTGTTCAAGCCATGTTTTCCAATCTGATAAATCAATCGATTCTTGATTCAAAAACATTAAGTTCGAATTACAAATTGCCTGGACATGAATTGAAGATTGCTTCGTCGTCGAACTCCTCGCAATGACATTTTGAAAATTCTGAATTTGAGAAAGAAGTTCTCCGCCGATGAGACCAGTTCCAACTAGAAACACATGAATCGAATCATATATCCAAAAAAATTCTTGATGAATTGCGCGCAATGCTGTTTCACACTCATCTTTTGCAACAACAACAGAAATGTTGCGCTCGCTTGATCCTTGCGCGATCGCGACAACGTTCACTTTTGCACGGCCTAATGCGCCAAATAATCGTCCGCTGATGCCTGGCGTCCGACACATTCGATCGCCAACTATCGCGATAACTGATAATCCTGTTTCAATCACGACCGGATCAATTTTATGCTGTAGCATTTCAAGTTCAAATTCTTTATGAATAATTTGTTTAGCACGATCCGAATCCTTCGGCTGAATCGCAACACAAATTGAATGTTCTGAAGAGCCTTGCGTGATAAGAATGATATTTATTTTCTCGCGAGCAAGCGCACCAAATAATCTCGCGACAGTCCCTGTTACGCCGACCATTCCGCTTCCGTGAAGAAGAATAATTGTGACATCTGCTATTGCTGAAAGTCCTGTAACAGGATCGCCGTGTTCTGGCGCGAGCGAGTCAATAAGTGTTCCTGATTCACTCGGACACATTGTGTTTTTTATTCGAACTGGAATTCCGGATTCAAGCGCTGGCTGTATTGTCGGCGCATAAATCACTTTTGCTCCGAAATGAGAAAGTTCCATTGCTTCTTCATACGAAATATGCGGGATTATTTTTGCATTTGTAACAATGCGAGGATCTGCTGTTAAAATTCCGTCAACATCCGTCCAAATTTGAATTTCATCAGCGCCAAACGCCGCACCAAAAATGGATGCTGTGTAATCAGATCCGCCACGGCCGAGTGTTGTTGTTTCTCCAGCCTCGGTTGAGCCTATGAATCCGGTTGCAACGCAAATTGGCGCTCCAGCGTGAGGATGGTTTCTGATATTTTGTCCAGTTAATTCAAAATCCACTTGCGCGTTTCCGAATTGAGAATTTGTTTTTACAACATGACGCGTGTCCAGATACACACATTGCGATTCTCTCTGTCGAAGAAATTCGCATACCAAAAAACACGACAAGCGCTCACCGAAGCTCATTATTAAATCTTTTGAACGTAAAGTGCATTCGCGAATGAGCGACACTCCGCGTACAACATCTTCCAGAGACAAAAATTCTTTTTGTAAATGTTCTAAAACCGGTTCAAGATTTTCTTGGTTAAATAATTCGCGCGCAGTATCGGTATGTTTAATGATGAGCTGTTTCAAAATTTCATGATAGTGTTCATCTGCGATCGCTGACAAATCAGATAATTCAATGAGACGATCTGTAACGCCGGACATAGCCGAACAGACGACAATAAGCGGCTCGCTATTTTTTCGTTCTGCAAGAACGATATCCGTAACTTGTTTTATTCGGTCCGCAGAACCAGCAGATGTCCCGCCAAATTTTAGGATCTTCATAATGGACGCATTTTACGGTGTACACGAGGAGTGTCAAATTAAAAACGTCACTAAGTGAGCGAAGTTCACTTAGTGACGTTTGGTGCCGATGGCCAGAATTTCACATCGCCTTGCCTATTGGCACGGCTCTCCATAGGGGCTTCCGCCCCTCTGGTGCTCGCTCCGCTCGCTGTCACCCTCAAAAAGTAAGGGAGGTTCCCTCCCTTACCATCCCTCCAGTTCAATCCTGTCCACTGCATATAAAATAGTTCGGCCAAAAGGTCGAACTATTTTATATGGTGCCGAGGGCCAGGATTGAACTGGCGACACAAGGATTTTCAGTCCTCTGCTCTACCACTGAGCTACCTCGGCGTGGTATTTTCTTCTGAATCTTCAACGTGAACTGAACGCAATAACACAAGCGCTATAAGTCCAAGTACAGTCGCAATAGCCGCGAGAGCAAACATTCCAATTCCTACAGCGATTCCTATTCCAGCAACAAGCCACAAACTTGCGGCTGTTGTCAGTCCCTGAACATGACCGCGCGATTGAATGATCATTCCAGCTCCTATAAATCCAATGCCTGGCAGAACACTTGAAATAATGCGAGAAATATCTGTCGCGGACGTTGCGCCTTCTTGTCGGACAATTTCTAAAGATACAATCGTAATCAAAGCCGTGCCAAGCCCGACCAGCATATTCGTTCTCATGCCTGATGGCTTGTGGCGATATTCTCGTTCATATCCAATAACGCCGGAAAGTATAATTGCGACAATTAGGCGAACTATCATGTCAGAAAATGGCATACCCAGTTAGAAGGCCTCCAGAAAAAATTTTGAGATAAATTTTTTCTTTCAGAACCAACGACTAAATTAATTAAATCTATCAATTACTCAATGGTTGTCAGATAAGCTAAACAGCCTTCTAACGTGGCATGGGCCTTTCAACTATTGAGCGAAAAAAGTATACCAATGCCAGCAAAAAATGAAAAGACCCTGAACCGAGTTGGTTCAGGGGGAGAAACTAGGAGTGAAGACACTCGTCGAGAGCATCGTCATCGTCGAGAGGAGCATCGGCTGATGCGAGCATTCGCTCGTCGCGTTCTGCTTGACAATCCTCGCACTGCGACGAATCCAGGATCAGAGCGTCGATGTAGCCCTTATCCGCCCGTTCCTTGCACCGGCGCTCGAGATCGCTTCCTTTTGGCGCAACGTACATGTGACCATTCAAGCACTGGACGTTGTACTTCATGAACTTTTCCTTTCAGTGTTGAACGTCAGTGGTCACAGCTTCGACC
>JACQXU010000026.1 GCA_016208545.1 Candidatus Uhrbacteria bacterium
ACAGAGTTTGACAAAGTGTCCACAAGAGAAATCAAGCGCGTCCAGCGACAGTTGAACGACCGACCAAGAGCGGCTCTGGGCTTCTACAAACCTGATGAAAAATTTAATGAACTCGTTGCGTTAAATTCTTGAAACCAAGTAGATAAATTAAAACCTACCGTAAATTCGGTATGTTTTTCCTTCCTTTCAGTGCATCTCCCAAACTTATTTCATCAGCAAATTCCAGAGTTGCTCCAACTGGGAGTACACGAGCAAGGCGGGAGATTGTTCGGTTAAAAGAAGTGAGTTCTTTTTGTAAAAACATTATTGTCGCTTCGCCGTGAATTGTCGGTGGAAGAGCAAGAAGAACTTCAGCAATTTCAGGGCAACGTTCCAATCGTTCTTTTAGTTCACGAACGCGCAATGCGTCAGCCGTCATTCCTTCAATCGGATTTAGAATGCCACCGAGAACGTGATACAGACCGTTATACGATTCTGTTGCTTCGATTGTTGAAATATCACGCGGTTCTTCAACAACACATAAAATGTTTTGTTCTCGTTTTGTGTTTTGGCAAATATCGCACAACTGTCCTTCGGTATAAGTGAAACATCTTGGACAAACATTGATTCTTTCACCGAGATTCAAAAGCGCTTGTGAAAAAGTATTCAAATCAGCTTTTGGTTGTTTAAGCAAATAAAAAACGTAACGCAGAGCTGTTTTCGGCCCAACTCCCGGAAGCCGCGAAAAAGCAACAGTGAGGTTCGTGATGGATTCCGGAAATTTTCGCATATATAAGATCGTTAGTATCCATCTGTTCTTGACCGTAACTGAAAGATGTCAGAAGTCAGATGTCAGAGGTCAGATGTTATATCGCGTAAAACCTCTATCTTCAGCGTAAATACATACAATAAAGAACTTAGGCACACAAGAGACAGTTACGGGACACTTTTTCTGCCGATGTTTGAACTTAAGGCCAAGAAAAAGTCGTCCCGTCTGTCTCTACAACACAAAACGATTGTTTGGAGTGAGTATTATTTCCCAAGATTCTTAAACGCGTCAAGTCCTCCCATTTCTTGGAGTTTTTTTGCGAGCGAGAATTGCATTTTTTTCAAAGCGTCTTTATACGCTTCAACTATTGCTTCTTGAACTTTTATTTTTTCTGCAACAACCAACATTGAATCATCAATGGTCACAGACAAAATGTTTCGATTTCCATCAACATTTACTTTAACTTTTCCCCAAGCGGCCGAACCTTCGGCTTTTACTTGTCCGAGTTCGGATTCCATGTGCTTGGCTTGTGATTTCATTTCCTTGATGTGTTTGAGTTTTGAGAACATAGTTGTAGGAAGGTTTTTGGTTTTAGGTATTAGGTTTTAGGTTATGGATTCGAATCAATTGGCGGTGGGGGAATTTCGTGTGGATTGAGTTGAGGAGTTGCGAATGGCGCAAAACCATTTCCTTCTTGTGTAAATGTTTTTGGTGTGAATCCCGGACGTGTTTCCAAATTTTGAAAAGTCGCGCGTGTTGCTTCAAAAAACAGTTTTACTTTTCCAGTTGGCCCGTTGCGATGTTTCGCAATATGAATTTCAGCGAGGTTTCGTTCTTCCGGCGACAAATCTTCAATCTGATAACCTCGATCAGCCGCTTTTCGATAAATAAAAAGCACAACGTCCGCATCTTGTTCGATAGAACCCGAATCTCGCAAGTGTGAAAGATGAGGAATCGCAGGACGACTTTGTTCAACAGCGCGTGAAAGCTGTGCAAGCGCGAGAACCGGAATATCAAGTTCTTTCGCGATCTGTTTTAGTCCGCGAGAAATTTCTGAAACTTCCTGCACACGATTATCTGAACCTTTGTAAGATCGTCCTTCCATGAGTTGCAAATAATCAACCATTATTATTCCAAGTCCATGTTCGGTTTTCAAGCGGCGAGCTTTTGTGCGAAGCTGCATCACGTTGAGTTGTGCGGAGTCATCAATAAAAATCGGCGCTTCTGAAAGTTCGCCAAGCGCCTGTCCGATTCGCGGGAAATCATCTTCTCGATCAGAAAGACGGCCAGTGCGAAGTTTCCACAAATCAACTCCGGCTTGCGCACAAATCATTCTATCAACAAGTTGCTCTTTGCTCATTTCTAGAGAAAAAAATCCAACCGGAACTTTCAAATTCACGCCAATCGTTCGAGCGATATCAAGCGCGAGCGAAGTTTTTCCAACAGACGGACGAGCCGCTAGCACAATCAAATCCGACCGTTGAAAACCAGCGAGTAAGTTATCCAGTTCTTTGAATCCGCACGAAATTCCACGAAGTTTCCCTCGCACTTTATGAAGTTCATCAATACGATCGAAAGCATCATGCAAAACACTTCGAATCGAAATAAAAGTGTTCTTGTTGTATTTTTCTGAAACATGAAAAAGTGTGCGTTCGGCCGCGTCGAGCGTTACATCAACATCTTCTTCTTCATTGTAACCCATTCGAGCGATTTCGGCCGCGGTTTCCAACAAGCGTCTAAGCGTTGCTTTTTTTTGAACAATCTCCGCGTAATGCAAAACATTTGCCGCTGTTGGTTCAGTGTTTGAAAGTTCAACAAGATACGCTCGACCGCCGATTGATTGAAGAAGTCCGTGTTCTTCCAATCGGTTTCCAACTGACAAAAGATCAATCGGATCATGCCGCTCAAATAATTCAAGAATTACCTCATAAATTTTTTTATGAGCTTCGCGATAAAAATCTTCAGCTCGCAAACGATCAGCAACGCGAATCATCGCTTCCGTATCAATCAACAAACAGCCGAGCAAAGATTGTTCGGCTTCGATATTTTGGGGTGGAAGACGCTGAGGATTGGTCACAATAAATGTCAAATGTTTAAATTGGTCATTAGTAGCAGTTGTGCCATGTCTCCGGGCCATCGGACTGTCGCCGCTGTTCCCTCCGACATGGTACAACTGCTACCATAAATGTCATTTGAAATTAGTCATTAAATTGATTACCGCCGTATCTTATCATCTTCTCTCAATCGATCAACTATTAAACTGTGTTATAATTGTGCATATATGACTCATTCCCAAATAAAATTCTTACGATCTGTTGGAATAATGGTCGGCGCGATAATCGGTGTCGGTGTTTTTGGATTGCCTTACGCGTTTTCCCAAGTTGGTTTGGCAGTTGGTTTGTCGGAACTTTTTGCAATGGGAATTCTTTTGACAATTTTACAGCTCATGCAGGCAGAAGTTGTTGTTCAAACAGAAGAGCGCCATCGTCTGGCTGGTTATGTCCGAGAATATCTCGGAAAAGGTTGGTCACGAATTACTTTGATCGCAATGGCCGCAGGAGTTTGGGGTGCGATGATCGCATATATGATCGTTGGTGGAAAATTTTTATTTTTTCTTGCGTCGCCGATTTTTGGCGGAACAGAATTTGCATATTCGCTTATTTTGGCTGGAATTGCGAGCGCACTTATTTATCGCGGTTTAGCGTTTGCGTCTCGCGTTGAAGTGGGAATAGTTTGCGCGCTTTTGTTTTTATTTATTTTTATGATTCTAGCAGGTTTGTCGAACATTGATCCGGCAGTTTATCTTGTGAGTAAACCGGAAAACTTTTTTTTACCGTATGGTGTGATCTTTTTTTCGCTTTCTGGAATTGGAATTGTGCCTGAAATGCGCGACGTGCTTGGACAACGTTTACAATCGCGGCTCGGCCAGGCGATTATTATTGGAATGTCAATCATCGTGTTTTTATACGCGGCATTCGCAACTGTTGTTTATGGCGTGACTGGTTCTTCAACAACACAAATTGCATTTGATGGGTTAGTTCCTGTTCTTGGCGCGACATTTGGCGTTTCTGCGGCTCTTCTTGGAACTCTAACGATTGTGTCGATCTATTTTATTTTAGGAATCGAACTTTTGAACACACTCAAATTTGATTTTTTGATTAAACACAAACGCGCATGGGCGCTTGTGGTTTTTGTTCCTGTTGCGATTTTTTTATTCGGCGCGCGTGAGTTTATAGGAGTGATTGGTTTTGTTGGAGCGGTTTTTTCTGGAGCGCTTGGGATTATTATCGCGCTCACTTATGCTCGATTGAAACAAAGTAAAATTTGTCGCGAACATAAATGTGTGAATTTTCCTCACGTGCTCACGTGGATTTTGATTTTACTTTTCGTTGGTGGAATTGTGTATGAGATTATGAGTATTTAGTAGCCGCAGGCTTTAGCCTACGGCTACCTGTACGCCTTTAACACATTTTCAAGCAACATCGCGACTGTCATTGGACCAACACCGCCTGGAACTGGTGTTAGATAACCAGCTATCGGTTCAACTGACGCTTGGTCAACATCGCCGGTCAATTTCCCATCAACTTTCGTTGTTCCAACATCAATCACGATTGCTCCTGGTTTCACCATGTCGCCTTTTACAAAGTTTGGATGACCTTCGGCAACTATCAAAATGTCAGATTGAGAAGATTGTTCTTTCAAGTTCGAATGTTCTTCTGGACAAACATTAGAGGCAACACCTTGTTCACGAAGCAAAGCAGAGATCGGTTCTGCAAATCGTTCACTCGAAATTATCATTGCCGTTTTTTCTGACAGAGGCTCATTTGTCGAATCAATAAGTTTGAGAATTCCAAGCGCGACAGCTGGCGCTAGAGCTGGCTCACCTAGTTTGAGTTTAGAAATGTTGTCAGGATGAAATCCGTCAACGTCTTTTTTTGGATCAATTTCCGCGATCACGCGATCAGCGTCTTGGTTTGGAAGCGGAAGCTGAACCAAAATTCCATTGATATCTTTTCGCGCGTTGAGTTCGCGGATTTTTTTGATTATTATTTCTTCAGATTCAGTCGCAGAGTAAAGATATTTTTCAAAATGTATTCCAACTTCTTCACAAGCTCTTTGTTTGATTGAAACATAAGTGTGAGAAGCCGGATCTGTTCCAACCAAAATTACCGCGAGCCCAGGTGAAGATGGAAGCGCGGCAACACGTTGTTTGATTTTTACTCGAATTGTTTGTGCGAGAGTTCTGCCGTCAATGAGTTGCATAACTATAAATCAGGATACAGTGGAAATTTTTTTGTCATTTCTTTCACCTGTGCACAAATTTCTTTCAAAACTTCCGGCTTGTCAGAATTTTTTATTGCTGAAACAATCCAACCCGCGATCGTTTTCATTTCATCTTCTTTCATTCCGCGAGTTGTAAGAGCCGGAGTTCCAATTCGAATTCCGCTTGGTTTGTAAGGAGGATTTGGATCATCAGGAATAACTTGTTTGTTCACTGCGATTCCGGCGTGTTCAAGCGCTTTTTCCGCGACCGTTCCATCAATTCCAACACTTGCGATCGTGTTTGCGACCATCATGTGATTATCAGTTCCATCTGTCACAAGTTTTATCCCTAAAATCATCAATTCTTCAGCTAACACTTTTGCATTCGCAATTACTTGTCGTGCATAAATTTTAAACTCCGGTTGCATTGCTTCTTTGAGCGCGACAGCAATAGCCGCAATATTATTCATGTGAGGTCCGCCTTGAAGTCCAGGAAAAACCGAGCGATCCAAAATTGTCGGGATATTTTCTTTTGTCATTTCTGGTTCTTTGAATGGATTTCCAACTTTTCCTTTTGAAAGAATCATTCCGCCACGCGGCCCTCGCAAAGTTTTGTGAGTTGTTGTCGTTACAATGTTGAATCCATAATCAAACGGATTTCGCATTGCTCCGCCTGCAATCAAACCTCCGATGTGAGAAACGTCGGCCATTGTTATTGCTCCAACTTCGTCAGCAACTTTTTTAAAATCAGCGTAATCATAATCGCGCGGATAACTTGTGTAACCGCACAAAACAATTTTCGGTTTTGTTTCTTTTGCTATTTTTGCGAGTTCATCAAAATCTATTTTGCCGTGATTTTCTGGATGAGTTTTATATCGAACAAAGTTAAAAAGTTTTCCCATGTGACTGACAGGCGCACCGTGTGTTAAATGTCCGCCATGACTTAAATCCATTCCTAAAATTGTGTCGCCGGGTTTCATGAAAGCTAAATACACAGCTTGATTCATCGGGCTTCCAGAAAGCGGCTGAACATTTGCGTGATCGCAGTGAAAAATTGTTTTCGCGCGTTCGATCGCAAGCGTTTCAACTTGATCTGTAAATTCATTTCCGCCGTAATATCGTCGTCCAGGGAAACCTTCCGAATACTTGTTCGTCATTACAGACCCAAGTGCTGAAAGAACAGCAACTGAAACGAAGTTTTCAGACGGAATCATTTCCAAACCAGACCGTTCACGGTCGAGTTCGTTTATAATTGCGTCCGCGATTTCAGGATCGAAGGTGTTGAGATTCATACTGCACAATTGTACGAGAGGCTGAACTGTTTGACAAATGGCGGTTAAGAGTTTAAATTAAAAAACCTCTATTTCGAGGTAGGTGCGGGCTTTAGCCAGCGTTCGATTCCTTATAGAGAGATGCGAGGAGGGTCGTTTGCAAGTGGAAATTAGCAGTCAGCACTTTTGCGGAAGTCATCAACGTGTTGCGGAACTTGAA
This sequence comes from Candidatus Uhrbacteria bacterium, assembly GCA_016208545.1. Taxonomy (GTDB): domain Bacteria; phylum Patescibacteriota; class Patescibacteriia; order UBA9934; family GWF2-40-263; genus JACQXU01. Next base: position 6,503 of record JACQXU010000026.1, read on the forward strand.
CGCACACTGACTCACAAACAACTCGAGGCGATTGTTCGCAGTGGCCACCTGTTTTCAAGTCCAAACGGAAGTACGGTTGCGCAATTGCGGACAAACAACGGCGGCAGTATGTCGCTTGTAGTCGGCGGTTACAGATTGAGAACGACTTTTTGGCGAACTTCGATTGATGCGGATAGCTGGCCGCGCATTCTAGGTTTTCACTCTGACTGTGTTCTTGTTCACGGCGGTTTGAATGATGGCAGAATTGGCGTATTCATCTGTTCTAGAGATTTCGTCAAACAGCTTTCAAACGGTGATGAGCTGATCGGAGTTCAACATTCTACGTCTGGTCCAATCGTGCTTGTTCGCGATTGCACAGATCCGCCGGACAATCGTCGTCTCGTTCTTCCTACGCTTCAAACAGACATTGTCATTCACGATCGAACATTTGTGACCGGAATCTCATCTGGCCGGTTGCTTGTTCTTGATGTGATTGACGGACAAATGTATCGCTACATCGTCGGTCCAGATGGATTTGAAGAGGTCTATCCGGTTCCGATTGAACACGACGCTCACATTGTTGGTGTTGTTCGTTGGAACGGAATGTGCTTGATTGGAATCAGAACGCCAGAGAAATCAGAAATTCGAGCTTTTGGAATGAGAAGTTGGGATCTGGAGAAGATCACGATCAAGATTGAAGGGGAACTCGAATATCTCTGGCAGTCTCCATCACAACAGACATACGCTTGGCTTGCTCGAGTTGTGAAGAATGGAAAAGTTTCTCGCTACCTCGTTGCAGGTCAACAGGAGATTCTTTCAGGGCCGTTTATGATGAGTCCAAACGATCTTGTTTGGTCACCAAACGGCCACGCTGTTGGAGCGCACGTTCGCATGAACGGTTTCAATGGGGAACTTCATTCGCTCGTGAGTCTGAATGACGCGGTGAATCTACCAAGTTCAGAGTCGAAAATCAGCGAATTCTGTGTTGACGACAATGGCCGAATTGCGACGTGGATTGTTTCAGACGGAAACTTCCACCGTCCATTTGTGCGCAAACGTCCGCACGATGCGGTTGTGTTCGCGTGGAATCTGCGACTTATGGCAGATGGAACTGTCGGTTACAATTACGTGCACGGAAACCTCGTGAACAGAATCATTGATCGAACTGATGCTGGATCAAACGTCATGTCGTGAGCGAACTGCCCGCGACTTTTTTTGTTGAGCCCCTTTGCTACTTTTCTACTTTTCTACTATACTATTTTCTCATATGTTCAACGCGCAAAAAATTCACATGATCGGAATTGGAGGAATTGGCATGTCAGCTCTTGCCAAACTTTTTTTGATAAACGGAAAGCAAATAACCGGTTCTGATCTTCACGCAAGCGACATCACACGAGATTTGCAAAAACGCGGAGTGATTTTTAACGAAGGCCACAACGCGTCTTTTTTTCCAACTGAAACCGAACTTGTTGTTTATTCTCCAGCTGTTCAAAATTCAAATGTCGAATTCGAGCGCGCGCTTGAGCTTGGAATTCCGCTTTTATCCTACGCTGATGCATTAGGCGAACTTTCAAAACAGTATTCAACAATCGTTGTGACTGGCACTCACGGCAAAAGTACAACAACAGCAATGCTTGGTTTGATTTTGTCAGAGGCGGGATATGATCCAACAGTAATTTTGGGTTCTCTTGTTCCATCTTTTGAATATGGAAATTTACGGGTTGGGAAAAGCCGTTTTTTAGTTATCGAAGGATGTGAACATCAAGCGAATATGTTAAAACTTCATCCTGAAATAATTGTGCTAACAAATATTGAAGCAGATCATCTTGATTTTTATAAAACACTTGAAAATGTAAAACAAACTTTTCAAAAATTTGTGGATCAACTTGGAAGCAATGGTTTGGTTGTTGTGAACGCGGACGATTCTGTTTCTCGCGAACTAAAAATTCAAAATCCGATTCAATACAATTCAAGTTCAGATATTTTTAAAAATTTGAAACTTCAAGTTCCGGGCGTGTTCAATCGTTACAATGCGACTGCCGCGACAACTGCCGCAATGGAACTCGGAGTACCGTTTGAGATCTGTCAAAAAACGCTTGAGAAATTCACAGGTATTTGGCGCAGGTTTGAAAGAGTCGGAACATGGAATAATTGCGAGGTGATTTCTGATTATGGCCATCATCCAACAGCAATTCGCGTGACGCTTTCTGCGGCGCGAGAAATTTTTCCAAACAAAAAAATTATTTTGTGTTTTCAACCACATCAACATTCTCGAACAGAAATGTTGTTTGATGATTTTGTTGACGCGCTTTCTCTTGCCGACGCTCTCGTTTTGCCGGAGATTTATCGAGTTGAAGGTAGAACAGAAGATGAAACAGTTTCCAGTAAACATCTTGTTGAAAAGATTCAAGAACGTGATTTTAATTTTCCAGTTCATTTTGCCGAAGACTTTGAGGAAGCAGAGAAAAAACTTAAAACATTGATTCAAACTGTTCCAGACGCTGTTATTATTTTTCAAGGCGCCGGAAACGTCGATGATCTCGCTAGAAGATTGACAAAAATGACTTAAAGTGAAATACTTAATCGTCCGCGAAAGTCGGATATGGAGGGAATTTGATTTACGCTCAGGTTTACAGACGTGTCCTTTGGGGAAGTGTCGAAGTATAATGGTCGGGGAAAATTAGACAGTCTTTGGAGCACAGGTTCCCCCTTAGGAAGGGGTATAATGACCTCGTATGAAGAAGACATTCACGATCAAGGAAAAAGTAGCGATTGCGTTACGTGCTCTCTCGGAGACAGAGACCCCAACCGTTCTTGCATCCAAAACCGGAGCCCATCCCATCCAAATTGGCATGTGGAAGAAGGCCATAAAAGACAACGCTCATATCTTGTTTGAGAAAACAAAACACGAATCAGAAACCAT
>JACQXU010000027.1 GCA_016208545.1 Candidatus Uhrbacteria bacterium
ACAGAGTTTGACAAAGTGTCCACAAGAGAAATCAAGCGCGTCCAGCGACAGTTGAACGACCGACCAAGAGCGGCTCTGGGCTTCTACAAACCTGATGAAAAATTTAATGAACTCGTTGCGTTAAATTCTTGAAACCAAGTAATATAAAACAGCGTGAAATAAAATTGGAATCTTTGCGAAAATCCGCAACCAAAATATGACAAGAGACGCGCGTTTTTCCAGAAAAATTTTTGACTTTGCTCGAAAATCTAGTGCGAAATCGCATGTTGCGGTTTTTTTTGCTTCGCATTTACTTTGGCTCATGCTTGGAGTTGCAGGAAGTATTGTTTTCCCTGAAGTTCAACTGCTTGTGCCAATTATTTTTTTGCCGTGGGGAGTTTCACTTTTGATTTCTGAAATTATCCGACGCGAGCGACCATTTCATCCAGAAGGATATAAACCTATTATTCATCTGCTTGTTGAAACTCCAAGTTTTCCATCGTCTCACAGCACTGTTGCGTTTGCGCTCGTTGCCGCATTTATCAACGATCCAATTGTTTGGCCGTTTATGCTTGTCGGGGCAATTTTTGTCGCGCTTGGACGAGTCGCGGTTGGCGTGCATTACACAAGCGATGTTGTTGTTGGCGCAGTTTTGGGTTTTGTTCTCGCATATGCGATGAAAATTGGAATGTTATTACTCAATTTATGAAAGCCGTAATTTTAGCTGGCGGAGTTGGAACAAGACTTTGGCCGATGTCACGTCAGCAAAAACCAAAACAATTTTTTGAACTCGTTGGTGACAAACCGCTCATCCGTGAAACTTATGAGCGACTTCTTCGATTGTTACCGACAGAGAATATTTATTTTTCCATTTCTCTTTTGTTTGAAAAACTTTTACACGAAACATTGCCGGAAATTTCCAGTGATCATATTTTGATTGAGCCAGAAAAACGCGATACGGGCCCTGCAATGGGATATGTCGCGGCTCTCATGGAACTTTTGGATCCAGATGAACCAATAGTTTTCATTCCATCAGATCATCACATTAAAAATGAGGAATTATTTTTGCGTACTCTCCATGTTGGCGAGAGATTGGTTTTAGAAACAGGAAAATTGTTAGACATTGCTGTTGTTCCAACATTTCCAAGTTCAGTTTATGGATATACTCGAATTGGTGAATTGTACGACACAATCGATGGGATTGAGATTTATCGGTTTGCTGGACACACAGAAAAACCTCCTTACGAAGTTGCGAAACAATATCTTGAAGAAGGATCGTACTTGTGGCACGCGAGTTATTATATGTGGACACCGAGAAAATTTATGGAAGCGTTTGAAACGTACACTCCGGAAATGGGAAAAATTTTGCGGGAGATTCAGTTGGGAGCTTTTTCACTTTTTTCAAAACTCCCAAAAACTTCTTTTGACTATGCTGTGACAGAAAAAATGAATCCGCAAGATGTTTTGATAATGAAAGGAAATTTTGGATGGAGTGATGTCGGAACGTGGGATTCACTTCACGACCATCTTTCAGTCGCGGGTCAAAACGTTACAAAAGGGAAGTGTCTTATGATTGATACTCACGGATCGCTGGCGTATGCACACAAAGAAAAGCTGATTGCAGTGCTTGGAATGGAAGACGTTGTTGTGATTGACACTGACGACGCACTTCTTGTATGTCCGAAATCCCGAGCGCAAGAAGTTAAGAAAATTGTTTCGCAATTGTTAGAAAACGGTGAGGATTCGCTTATTTAATATAAATTTATGTTTCGAATAATTGGAATCATTTTTGGCATTGGAATTTTAGTCGGAATTGCGCTTTCCGGTTCTTTTGTTTGGGATTCCTATTTACTGTCGCCAAAAGAGAATTCGGAAGTGATTAAAGTTGAAATTTCAGAAGGCGCATCAGTTGATGAGATTGCGCGAATTTTGGAAAAACAAAAAATTATTTCCAGCCGTTTATTTTTCAAAACATACGCAAAATTGGCGAATGTTCAATCTTCGCTTCAAGCAGGAATTTTTGAATTGAAACCAGGAATGTCATTTCGAGCAGTCGTTTCCACACTCACGAATGCGCAAGCGCAAGAAATTCAAATTACAATTCCTGAAGGATATACTTTGCAACAAATCGGACAGGCAATTTCAAAACTGCTTCCGCAGATTTCAATTGCGGATTGGGAAAAAGTTACAAGTTCGTCAAGCGAATTTGCTGATCAACAAAATATACTTTCAGGCATTCCGTCTGGACAGGGACTTGAAGGATATCTTTTTCCTGACACATATTGTTTTCGAAAAGATGTTGACGCAAAAATTATTGCAGAAATAATGATTATTACGCTGAAGCGTCGTTTTGCAGAAAACGATGTGATTATTCCGGATCATTTAGTAATGGAAAATGGAATGACACTTCACGAAGTTTTGACCTTAGCTTCGATTGTTGAACGGGAAGTTCGATCAAAGGATGATATGGCGCATGTTGCTGGAATTTTTTTGACGCGCCTCAAAATCGGTATGGCTTTGCAAGCAGATTCGACGGTTAATTTCATAACAGGAAAACAAGATAGCTCTGTTTCGCTTTCCGATAGTCAAATTGATTCGCCTTACAATACATATCAAAATCTCGGTTTGCCGCCAGGACCGATTAGTAATCCAGGAATGAATGCTATTAAAGCGGTGCTTGAGCCACTTTCATCTGACGATCTTTATTTTTTAACAGCGTCAGACGGTCAAGTTATTTACGCAAAGACATTTGACGAACATATTTCTAATAAGTATAAGTATTTGAAGTAAAAGTTGACGGCACGCGAGATGCTTTGACAAGGTGAACTATTTGTGTCAATCTCACTTGTGCTCGCGAAAAAGTGAGCAAAGGAGGAACTCGTGGGAAAGAAAATCGAACACGAAGGTCTGACGCACGGTGACTTTATAAGAAATATCTGTGGGGTTCTTTCAGAGGAAAAGAAAGCCTTACTGGAAAGACACGTCAAGGAATGTGCTGTTTGTCGCAGAAGGGTTGATTTCTGGAAAAACGCAAAAGCGGAAGACGCGGAAAAGGTCAAGCGCGTTCAGTCTTTGCCCTGGAACGACCTTTGCGAAGAGTTCAAGCGGGCATTGCGAAACGGAGATGCTTCTGTGATGAGACCGATCGTTGAACGAATGATCGCCGACTGCAATAGTGGAAATCGTAGGTCAATGCCGCAACTTATCATTGCAAGCATTCGTGGCCCAGGTGTAACAAGAGGAATCGCGAAAGACTTTCTCGATTCTTTGTAGATTTGCGAACTGGAAGGTCGGAGTAAACAGATGAATGGGGAGATTTCTCTCGTGTGGCCGGATATAAAAAATCCGGTTACGACGATACGTCCGCTTCGATTGGCAAACGGAAGTTCTGAAGAAACTCTAAGACTCGCATCGTGCCATTTGGCCGTGCTTGTTAATGGGTGTTTGTATGCTGTTCTTGAAGACGGACATGGTTTGCGAGCAGGAGACATACTTTCCCGCAATCTTGATCTGACTCGCAAAAAAAGAGGCGACACACAAGAACCATCAGACCAGGTGTTTGTTCGTTACAAAAGTATATTCGATGTGCGTCGTGGAATCGGACGTGTGTACGGCCGATATCGAGTTGTTGAACTTCCAGAGCTTGCACGTTGGAGAATGGACGCTGATTGGTTGCTTCGCACTTCATGGACACTTCATCGTGCAACTCCTGAAACGGAAGCGCAATTCGTTTGGCGCGCGGATCGTAGAATCGAAGAACACGTGCACGACCAAGCAGAATCGAAAACAAAAGCGTTAGGTCGTTTTCGCAAGATTCTAACACTGACTGATTCAACCGGAAGACGAAATACTGGCATGATCCCGCTTTTGTGCTCGGCCGCAGATCGATCGATTGAAGCGCGTGCACAGGAAATTCGCGGAATCGGACGGCGCATGGATTGGCGAGCAGTTGTTCTTGAATACATGATCGATCAACTGTGTGCAGAATGCCGCTTGATTCGAAGAGCGGCTCAGGACGCTCTGTTCGCACAAGATATATTCGTGGATGCTCGCACTCCTCGAGCACTTCGTCGTCGCGCAAATCGAATGATAGAATACGCACGATTTCTCGGGACTGTCCAAGTCCGTACGTTCAGTCGTGTGTTTGCGCACGTTTCGAGCGAACTCGAAGAAGTTGGCGGGCTGATGCACGATGCGGCCAGCGAACGAAGCACAGAATCGCTCGAACGCGTGCGATTGCTACTTGAGAAGATATATCGTTCGATGGTGTTGCTAGAGCAACATTGGAAGCTTGAGGAGATTCTGCTCGTTGTCTCTGATCATCATCACAACGTCGAGCCAGTTTCTGAAAGTCAGATTCGTCTATTCTCTCGAGAACTCGAGGATGTTCATCGGACTCTTACAAATCCAGATCCTGTCACAAATGCACAAATTGATGCTGGTTTCGACACAGATGTTCTGCCGACAGTCGTAGGAGGCGTTCTGTCGTGTTTAACCAATCTGCGGGATGAAACAGGCCTCAATCTTCCGAGACTTTATGAGGATCTGAAGACATCATGCAAACCACTCTGATCCCGAAAGGGATCTTTTTTGATGTGGTACAATAGGCGTCGCAATATGTCTTTAAGAATAAATTACGAAAAAGAACTCAATCCACAACAGTTAGAGGTGGTTTTAAATGGTGATGGACCTGTTTTAGTTTTGGCTGGCGCAGGATCTGGGAAAACCCGAACAATTACGTATCGAGTTGCGTATTTATTAGAGAACGGTGTTTTGCCTCAAGAGATTTTGCTTTTAACGTTCACAAACAAAGCCGCGCGCGAGATGCTTTTCCGAGTTTCTACCTTAATCCAAACTCCAAACTCCAACTTTCAACTTCCATTTTCCGGAACTTTTCATTCAGTCGCGAATCGTTTATTGCGTCTTTTTGCAAACGAAATCGGATATAGTCAAAATTTTACGATCCTTGATCAGGAAGATACACATTCACTCATTAAAACATGCTTGAAAGAAATGCAGGTTGACACAAGCGAACGACGTTTTCCTTCTCCTCCAAATGCTGGATCATTGTTGAGTTATGCGCGTAATTCATGCTTGCCTATCAGATCAGTGTTAGAAGAGAGGCAAGCGAATTTTTTTTCTTTATATTCTGTTTTTGAGCGTCTTGCAGAAGTTTACGCGCAACACAAACATGAATCTGACGCGATGGATTTTGATGATTTATTATTTAATCTTCAAATTTTACTTGAAGATCATCCTGAAATTCGAAACCGACTTTCCCGACAATTTCGTTATGTGCTTGTTGATGAATATCAAGATACAAACGTTGTTCAAGCAAACATAGTTCGACTTTTGTGTGCTGTGCACAAAAACGTGCTCGTTGTCGGAGACGACGCGCAATCTATTTATTCTTTTCGTGCGGCTCAGATTCGGAACATTTTAGATTTTTCTAAAATGTATCCTGGCGCCAAGACTTTTCGTTTGACAACAAATTATCGCTCAACTCCGGAGATTTTAAATATTGCCAATCATTCTATTGAGAATAATTTAGATCAATTCAAAAAAGATCTTCGCGCGATTTGTCCATCGCTTGAAAAACCGCATCTTGCCGCGCTCGCGGACGGATTTAAGGAGGCACAATATATAACAAAAGAAGTTTTTTCAATGATGAAACAAGGAGTGCCATTGAAAGAAATAGCGGTATTATTTCGTGCGGCTTTTCATTCACAGGCGCTTGAGTTTGAATTGATGAAACAAAAAATTCCATATGAATATAGAGGTGGTTTAAGGTTTTTTGAACGCGCGCATGTGAAAGACGTAATTGCGTACTTGCGTTTGCGAGCAAATCCAAAAGATGAAGCGGCATGGCTTAGAGTTCTTGGGCATCAACCAGGAATCGGGCTTGTAACAGCACAAAAAATAATTTCATTTGTGCGTTCAATTAAAGACATTTCAGAGGTTTGTTCAATGGATTTTGCGCTTCCGAAACGCGCGTATTCATCTTGGAATGAATTAATAAAGATTTTGTTTGAATTATCGCAACAATCACATCCAGCAGATCTAATTCGTCTGGTAATTAGCGGTGACTATCGTTCGTATTTGGAAGCTGAATATCCAGACTTTAAAGATCGGCTTGAAGATGTGGGACAATTCGCGCTTTTTGCTGAAGGAACTTCAGATTTGACCAAATTTCTTTCCGAACTGTCTTTGACAGATGCATATGGAATTGAACGTGATGGAAAAGAAAGAGATGATCGTGAACGCATGGTTCTTTCAACGATTCATCAAGCAAAAGGATTGGAGTGGGATGCTGTTTTTGTTATTCAAGTTGCTGATGGGAAATTTCCAAATCCGCGTGCTTTAATAGAAGATGGAGGGCTTGAAGAAGAACGTCGTTTGTTTTATGTGGCGACGACGCGTGCGCGAAAGAGGTTGTATTATACATATCCGCTTACAAGCGGAACCGAAGCTGTGTTTATTCAACAGCCGTCACTTTTTTTGCAGGAATTGCCTAAAAAATTGTTCGAACAAGTCCAACACAAAAAAAATGAATGGGAAGAGCCGACTATTGTCTGTGATGAATTAGGAGAACGAAAAAGTTTTTTAAGGAGCGTTGATGAATTATAAGATGGAAGCATTATGAAAACAGGAATAATCGTAATTGGACTGATAGTTCTGTTTATTGCGTCCGTTATTTGGTTTAGACAACCAAAAGATACTGTCGAAGATCGTATTGATTCGATTGCTGATGTTTTGAGTCCCGATCCTGTTTCCCAGGCAGTACTTAATGGGGCGATTGATACGGAGTCCAAATCAGCACAACTATTTCTGGTTGAGACGACGTCGGAGGAGGTTGGACAGGCGCGTCGCGGAACGAAGGATGGCCGTTATTTTTTTGAAACGAAAGCTCGGCTTTCCGAGATTGATCGAGAGGTTTCGTTTTATAATGTTTGGCTTGTCCGGCAGATTCCATATGGTTATTTTGCATTAGGTGAAATGATTACGAATGATGATGGAGATTTTATTTTGGAATGGGAGTCACAGGATGAGAAAGATTATTTTGAGTACACAAAAATTATAATTACACTTCAAAAATACGGTGAGAGTGCTGATCCTCAAGAACATGTCGCAGAAGGCGTATTCGGTGGATAAAGTAATGACGCGCGACTCCATACTTTAGAACCGTAACGATTTTGAAGATTGTCTAGTGAATTTTGTAGAGAACGTATTTTGCGTTCTTTTTTGAATAAGGACTGATATCCTTTCCCTTTTGTGAGATTTGAAGCAGTAATCCCTAAAAGGCGAACAGGTTTTGCTTTATCACGCCATTTATTTCCAATTTGCCAAGCAGTCTGAAAAAGTGTCAGACCATTGTTGGTTGGCTCGATAAATTTTCGTTGCTGTACGAACTCTGTAAAATCAAAGTATCGAATACAAACGCGCACACATCGTGCGACAAATCCTTTTTTTCGCAAGCGCCAAGCCACTCGATCGGAAAGTTCAAGCAAACATCGTTTCATTTCTTTTTCGTCTTCCGTATTTTCTGTAAGTGTGCAGGAATGGCCTATTGATTTTGGATCCTCAATTGTATCAACCACTGGAGAATTATCGCGTCCATACGAAGCTTCGTTTAGCCAATATCCGTAAGATTTGAACTCTCTTGTCAGATTTTCTAATGGAAATTTTCGTAATTGTTCAAATGTGTAAATGCCGATTGCGTTCAGTCGTTCTTCAGTGCGATGGCCGATTCCGCAGACATCTTTCAATTGGCAACTATCAAGAAAACTTAAAACGTTTTTCGGCTGAACGACTGTTAATCCATTTGGTTTAACTTGTTCGGAACAGAGTTTTGCCATAAGTTTATTTTGTGCAATTCCGATGGAACAAGTGATATATTCTCCGCATTCTTCTTTTATACGTTGTCGAATGGTTTGAGCTAAACAAACAGCGCCGAAATAATCTGTTGCCGCTTTTGTTATTTCCAAGAAACTTTCATCAATCGAAAATTGTTCAGCGCAATCTGCATATGCGCGAAAAATTTTATTGAATTGATGTGTTATGTATGAATATTTTTTTGGATCACAAGGATAAAGAATAATAGAAGGGCAAACGCGTTTTGCTTCATAGGTTGACATTGCGGTTTTTACACCTTTTCTTCTGGCTTCGATCGAAGCTGTTGCAATAATTGAGTGTTCTTTGTGTTTACCTGTAATGCCGATTGGTTTTCCACGCAAAAAAGGATTGGCTTGTTGTTCAACCGATGCAAAATATGAGTTCATGTCAATATGCATTATGATTTTTTCCACATAGAAACTGATTGAAAATTATTTTTTGTATTATATTTATTTTTAACCGTTTGAATAAAGTTCGACCAAATGCCATTCGAGATATTCAGGATCAAGTTTTAGCTTGAAGAAGTTTGTTTTGTCGGAGACAGAAAAATATAAAATGCGTTTTTTACCTTCGCGTGCAGTGTGAACAAGATTGACGTTTGCAATTTCGTAATTCCGTTCATTCCAACGAATACGTTTAGGAATAACGCGATTTTGACAAAACGAAACTATAACATCGATTGGATCGTGTAGGAATTCGTGCATAAGAAATAGAAGTTGGATATTGGAGGTTTGAAGTTATAGGTCGGAAAACTGATTCGAAATTTTTAATACGAAAAAATTCTTCTGATTTTTTGTTTCAATCGTCGCCGACTAATAAAAATACGGATCATCTTAGTATAGTTCAATATTTTACGATCTCGACGCATTGGCAGGAACGATAAAGTTAAATTGTGGTAACGTAAAACTGTCGTTGACATAAATTTTTAATTTATGACGATTAATTTTTTTTAGACTATTTTTATACCAAATTTTATACAGGCCTAAATTGTCGAATCACAGCACGAACAACTCCTTGAATAATACAATCTTTTACGTAGATCGGATTCATTGTACTATTTGCTGGTTGAAGACGTATACGTTTTTGTTCTCGATAAAAACGTTTAAGAGTAGCGTAAGCGTTATCAAGCAAAGCTACAACAACCTCGCCATTTTTTGGCGATGGATTTCGTTCTATCACTACAAAATCTCCATCGAGAATTCCATCTTCGATCATTGAGCGGCCTTTAACACGCAGTACGAATGAATTTGCTCCGTCAAGAACGAATGTTGCCGGTATTGCCATTGTTTCTCGATCTTCAACAGCTTCGATTAGTTCTCCTGCTGTAATTAGCCCAAGAAGTGGAAGTAAAACCGCAGGTTCATTTTGCGTGTTAGCAACGAGTTCAATCGAACGCGCTTCTCCTTCTTCACCAACAGTGATTTCACCTTTTTCAACCAAGGTTTGGATGTGTGTGTAAACCGTGGCAGGTGAGGAGAGCCCAAAGTGTTCACCAATTTCGCGATACGATGGAGCATATCCGTGTTCTTTAATATGTTCACGAATGTAAACAAGAATTTCTGCCTGTTTTTTTGTGAGAGGCGGCATATGTAAAAGAAGTTAAAGAAGCTGGAGAGGTTGAAGAAGTTAGAAACCTGATAATTATAGTTGTTCGCTTTATGTTCGTATCATATATCGAACAAAAATCGAACGCAAGAGGTAAGTTGTGGATAAGTGATTGGGAAAAGTCATGGTAAAGTCTCGGAGTCATGAAGTCGTGAAGTTTTAGAATTAATTCAATCACTTCATAACTCAATAACTCCATGACTCCGCGATTTCTGACCCCATAACTCTGTGCTTCAGACTCCATGACTTTTTTTTCCTATGCTCAAAACCGTTGAATCAGTGACCGAGGGCCAGCCTGACAAAGTGTGCGATCAAATTGCCGAGGCTATTATTGACGAATATATTCGCCGTGATCATCGCGCACGAGTGGATATTCATGTTTTTGGCTCGCACGGAATGTTAATGATTGGCGGTGAAGTAAATTCAAACGCAGATTTTGATATTGGAACGCTTGCCAAAAAAGTTTATCAAGAAATTGGCTATCCTGATGATATTGAAGTGTTTGTGAATATCGAAGCTCCGTCTGACGAAATGAAACAAGTTAAAACCGGTGTGCTTGATACTGTTGTAATAAATGGATATGCAACAAACGAAACACGTGAGCGAATGCCACGCGCGGTTGTGTTTGCGCATACGCTTGCTCGCAGGTTGGATGATTTGCGCAAAACCGATCCGAAGTTTTCATGGATGAAGCCAGATGGAAAAGTACAGATTTCAATGCAAGGTGATCGTGTTCAAGCAATAACGGTTTTGGCTTCGCATCATGTCAGTATTGATGTGCGTGATGTAAAAACAGCTCTGCTTGATCGACTTGTAATGCCGGCGATCGGCGAAGAAGCTGTTCAGATTTTCATAAATCCGATCGGTTCGTTTACAGTTGCCGGATTTCGCGCAGATTCTGGTGCGAGCGGGCGGAAAATTTGTGTTGATACGTATGGAGGGCTTGTACCTCACGGAGACAAATCTTTTGTTGGAAAAGATCCTTTTCGCGCAGAGCGAGCAGGCGCGTATTTTGCGCGTTTTGTTGCGCGTGATCTTGTTGATCAAGGTTTGACAACGTCAGCGCTTGTGAATGTTGTTTATACGATGGGAAAAGCAGAGCCGATTTATATTGAGGCGATAGGCAATAGGCAAGAGGCGATAGGTGGTAGAGTTGATCTAACGCAGATTGTAAAACAGAAATTTGATTTTCGTCCGGAAGCGATTGTTGAACGCCTGGAACTTTTTAATCCGATTTATCAGCGCACAGCGGTTTATGGATGTTTTGGGCGTGAAGAATTTCCGTGGGAAAAGAAAACAGTGTGATACAATATAAAAGTATGTTGCGAGTATTAGTTGTCATCCTTGTTTTTCTTGCTGGATTTTTTGTTTTGATTTCAGATCAACCTGAAAAAGTATTTGCGCGGTCATCAGACGGTGTTATTGAAATTGAAGGAATGTCTCGCCGCGTTCGTTCTGTTGAAATCGACTCAACCCAATCGATTGGATCAATTTTTGAAAAACGCTTGAGCCAGTATTATCTTTTAACACCTGTTCCTGCTGGTTTAAAGTTTGAGCCCATTGTTCGAGCAAAAGCTCTCGAACAATGGAAACAAATCCAACCTGATCTTACAGAGCTCTCGATTTATTTTTGGAATAAAGCAAGCACAGAGTGGGAGGTGGTTCCAACAATTGTTGATTTAACAGAACAAACTCTTGAGGCACGATTAGATTTGAGCGAGCCAATATGGATTGCAGTTGGAAAGTAATGTCTATATAATTCAAAAATAATATGAAAAAATATCTTATTGCCGCTGGTGGTTTATTAATTCTTCTTGGCGCCGGATGTTCAAGCACTCCAACTGGCGAAACATTAGCAGACGTTTCATCTTCAAACGAAAATTTAACTATTATATTTGACGAACCTGTGACCGAAATACAAACATTTGAATTTCCAGGCGTTCTTCCTTTTGAAGAAATTTCAAATAAAAAAATTCGCATCACAACTGCGAAAGGCGATATTGTCTTTGAATTGTTCGCTGACACTGCGCCAAAGACAGTTTCAAACTTTGTTTATTTGATAAATGGTGGATATTACGATGGACTAACATTTCATCGCCGCGAAGAAGGTTTTGTGATTCAAGGCGGCGATCCAAATGGCGACGGAACAGGCGGGCCAGGATATGAATTTGAAGATGAAGTTGCTGACTCGTATCAGTACGAACGCGGAATTGTTGCAATGGCAAACCGCGGCCCAAATACAAATGGTTCGCAGTTTTTTATAATGTTGGGTAATGTGCCACTTCCGAAAGCGTACACAATTTTTGGTCGTGTGACTGAAGGAATGGAAGTTGTTGATCAGATTCAAGTTGGAGATAAGATGGATGTGGTTGTTGTGGAAACAAAATAATATGTGGATTAAACACGGGCTGATTATTTTGTCACTCGTGTTTTTGATTTTGGTTATATTGTCATTGCGAGGAATCCAGACTTCCAGTCTGGACGACGAAGCAGTCACGCGAGATCCTTCGACTCTCCGGCTTGAAAGCCGGTTCGCTCAGGATGACCTTATGGTCAGATTGCTTCGGTCATCTGAAGACTCCCTCGCAATGACAGAAATAAAGCAAATTTTTCACATACCTCTTCCAGACGAAGTCCGCGGATTTTACTGGACAGCTTCGACCGCAGGTTCGCCCAGAGCTGACGAACTTCGAACGTACATGAACGAATCCGGACTCAATACTGTTGTCATTGATCTAAAAATGGACAATGGTGAGATTGCTTTTGTTCCAAACAACGAAACTTTGAGAGTGTATCAACAGGCGCAACCAGCAATTGCTGATTTGGATGCTCTTCTTTCAAAATTGTTTTCTGATAAAATTTATCGCATTGCGCGAATTGCTGTTATGCGCGACGGCATATTTGGCAGAGTTCACCCAGAATTTGCGCTTAAGCAAACTAACGGAACATTTTGGTTGGATAAAATAGGTTCGATTTGGGTTGATCCTTCTGCTCCTGAAGTTGCAGAGTATGCGATCGCGCTTGCTCGCGAAGCGTATGCGCGTGGATTTGATGAAGTTCAGTTTGATTATGTGCGTTTTGCGTCAGACGGATCTTTACAATCCATTGTTTATCCGATTTATGTTCAAAAAGAAAGTATGGTTTTTGTTATGCAGAATTTTTTCAAAACAGTCGGCAATGCGATGAGGCAAGATAATATTCCTATTTCTTTTGATTTGTTTGGAATGACGTTTTGGTCGTTTGATGATTTTTCAATCGGCCAGCGTCTCATTGATGTTTTGCCGTACGCTGATTTTGTTTCACCAATGGTTTATCCATCACATTATGTTGATGGATTCAAAGGCTATGCAAACCCAGCCGAATTTCCGTACGAGATTGTAAAACTGACGCTCGACGAAGGCACTAGATTGATTCATGGTTTTTTTGCTGGTTCGGACGCACAACTTCAAAAACGTTGGCGGCCGTGGCTTCAGGATTTTGATATCGGCGCAATTTATACATCAGATAAGATTGAGGCACAAATTAAAGCCGCTCGTGATGCCGGAGGATCCGGCTGGATACTTTGGAACGCGAGAAATGTGTACGAACAAGCAGAGTATTAAATGAGCGACAGTACCATGTCTCCGGGCCAGTGGACTCCTCGCCACTGTTCCATCCGACATGGTACTGCCGCTCATTTATGTTTTCCGTTTACTCTTCAGCCTCTTCAACTTCTTCTGCCTCTTCCGCCGCTTCTCTTCGTCGTTGTTCAAGTTCTATTTTTTCTTCAATTTGCTCTTGAATCATTTCTCGGCGTCTTTCCATCATCTCTTGGGCTTCTTCGATTTTTTTTTCAATCATTTCTCGTCTTCGTTCTTCTAATTCTTCAAGCTCTTCTGCCGCCTCATCATCTCCTTGCTCTGCTCTTTCGCGCAAAGCCTGCGCTTCCTCAACGTGTTCGCGAATTTCAAGCGCGTGCGCTTCGATTCTCTCTTTCACATCCTCCAAATGTTCTCGAATTTCTTCCGGAATGTTTTCGTTTTGAATTGCATTTTCAAGCCTACGCGCTCGCGCGGCCATTTCTTCTCGGAAATTCAGAATTTCATCACGCGTTTCTTCGGATACTTTTTCCTCGAGCCGATCTAAAATGGCGCGATGTCGTTCAAATTGTCTGACTCGGTTTCGAAGTAAACGTTCTGTTTCTTCATCTGGATCTTCGAGCGCTTCGTCTTCGCTGTCTTGCGAGCGGTCCATCATTGTTTTTGCGATTTCAAGCATTCGTCGAGCTCGAAGTCGCAGTTCTTCTCCATCTCCCTGCTCAAACATTTTTTCCGCGATGAGCATTCTCTCTTCCGCAAATTTCATTGCGCGTTCTGCTCGTCTGTCTGGATTAAATGTGAATGTGAGTGACAGACGTTCGCGCATTGAACGCATAAAAAGCCCGAATCCGGAAGGAACTTCAGTCGGTTCTTCGACTTTGAAGCCTTCGTATTCTGTGTTTTCTGCATCTTCTGTGTTTTCTACATCGTCAGTTTGAGCCAAAACTGGCGACGAGAAAAGAAGGAGAGGCAAGATTAAGATTAAAAAAATGTAAAATTTATTCTTCATATACTATAATAATATCACTATCGCCATCTATTTGTCATCCTGAAGCCGAAAACTGAAGGATCTCTTTATATGCTGAATCATCTTAAATATCTCAACGACGTTTCTTGGCAAGAAATTTTTAATGTTTGGAAATCAAACGAAGGTCTTGATCCTGTTTGGCAAGCGTTTGCAAAAAATGAAAAAGGTTGGGACACGTGGGAGGAGTGGCGCGGATATCAGGCCTCGATTTTGGGTGCGTCTGAAAGAGAATGGAAATTGTTTGAAATTCTTGATCCAAATCAAACAGTTCCAAAATTTTTGATTGGCCCATTCCAAGGTTGGCAAAAACTTTTTGAAGAAAAGAACATACGTACGTTTGAAGATTTAGTTCATGACAAAACTGAATGGGTTAAAGAAAACATTGGAATCAAAACAAGGCGCGAACATTTTCCGCAACCAACACAGTTCATTGGTTTGTACATTGAGGATAAACAAAAGATTGTTATGTACGAAGGGCATCATCGTTCGGCCGCGATTTCTCTTGCTGTTTTTGAACATAATCCGATTGTTTTTACGTCAAACTCAACGATTGTTCTTACCGCTATAATTGGTGATTCGTCTAAACTTTTAGATTATTTGCTTGCAACAAAAGCAAACAAGCCAGTATGAATATGTCAGAACGAATAATTCTTCAAACTTCCGATGGAATTGAGGTCATCGGACTTTATCGCGACTCTGGACAGAAAAAATTTGCGGTTTTGCTTCACATGATGCCTGCCACAAAGGAAAGTTGGAACAGTTTTGCTGAAAAATTATTGAAAACTGGATATGCGTCGCTTGCGATTGATGAACGCGGACACGGTGAAAGCACAATGAACGGAAAATTGAATTACAAAAATTTTTCAGATGAAGAACAACAGGCTAAACGTTTGGATGTTGAAGCCGCGATCGCGTTTGCAAAAGAAAAAGGCTTTACGGAAAATCAGATTGTTGTGATTGGAGCTTCGATTGGAGCAAATCTTGCGATTCAAACGCTTGTTGAACACAAAAATATCTCAACAGCTGTTGCTCTTTCTCCCGGACTTGATTATCACGGAGTTTTGACAGAGCCGGCAATTGGAAATTTAGGCGCGAATCAAAAAGTTATTTTAGTAGCAAGCGATGATGATTCTGAATCATTTGAATCTGTGAAAGTTTTGCATAAACAAAAACCAGAGCAGACGATTTTGATCGAATGCTTTGGAATCGGCCACGGAACACAGATGATAGAAACTGATAAAAGTTTGGTTGATGAAATTATTGCTTTTATTCCCCAAAACCCAAAACCTCTTTAACTTATTTTTGAAATAGTATAAATTACGTCTCCTTGAAGTGTTTTTACAGTAACAGCCTCTCCTACAGTTTTGTTCATAAGTGCAGAGCCGAGCGGTGAAACGTTTGAAATTCGTCCGCGCACTGGGTTTGCTTCGTGTGGACCAACAATTTCAAATGTTTTTTTGTTTTTTTCAATCTCGACAACAACAGTTGAACCAAGTTGAACAGATTGAGATTGATTTTTTTCAAACACGACAGCCCGCTTGATTTGTTCTTCAAGTTTCATAATACGTGTGTGCAAACGTCGCATTCGTCCTTTTGCTTCTTGATATTCTGCATTTTCAGAAAAATCTCCAAACTCGGCAGTACGTTTAACATCCTCAATTGCTTGAGGAAGTTGATGTGATTTGATGTCAGTAAGTTCGTTTTTGAGTTTTTGAAGACCAGCCGGAGTTAAATGCAAAGGCCCTTCATCTTGGTGGATTTTCAGTCGCTCTGATTTTCGAATAGGTAGGCGCATAGGAAAGGGAGTAACCGTGTAATAGTGGTAGCCGCAGGTTTTAGCCTACGTAAGTATCAGAGTAGCATAGTAGCAGAGGGTTGAAAAATCAATTAAAAAACCGTCCTTTTGAATTTAGGACGGTCAGGTGGCTTCCGAGAGCGGAGCAGGACGTTCGAGTCCGGAACACGCGTGCAGTTTGTCCCAAGAAAGACAGCCGCGCGTTTTGCACCATTCTCGATCAGATCCGACTTGAGTTCCACATTCTGGGCAAAGCCAGTACGCGCGAGTTTTGCGGATGCCTTGTCCTGCGCGAGCTTGTGTAAGTTTCAGTCTGGAAACGTACTCGATCCACCAAAGAGTCAGCTTAAGACTTTCTTGATGATCGGCCGAGTTTTGCGGGCGAAACGCACAATCACACTCTTTTATCTGTACGACCAGCAGTTCGCGCGGATTTAGAAGGTCGAAAAGCGCTCGCGGAATTCTGCATTTGCGCAAAACTCCTGCGAGTGGAGAAAGACGACAACGAAGTGGCCTTGGCAGATCTTGAATTGTGCAGACGGATAGAACCGTGTGCAGATGTGTCCAGCCGATGTTATTTTGGTCAGGCACGATGACGAGCCGCCTTATCGGAGGACTGTCGTCTGTCCCAAGATCAAATTCATCCGGCAATGTACTTGGAACTATGTTCATGTTTCCCTCCGAAATAAAGATAGCATTGGTAATAACATCTGACAACTGGCATCTGACATCTGACATCTGACTCGTGTTATAATATCTTCATGCTTTCTCGAATTACAGAAAAAACTTTTTATAAATACATCAAATGCCCGAATTGGGTTTATTTTGATGTGCACGCGATTGAAAAACGTGTTCGAGATCCACTTATGGAACGTTTGATTGATGATGGACTGCTCGATGAAAAACAGCGTGAGATAATTTCCGATCGAACTGACATTGTCGAAGTTACCGCAGAAGATCCAGATGAGGCGTTTCGACAAACTCTTAAGTTTATGGGTGAAGGTCGTCAAACTATTTTTCATTCCGTTCTCATCGATAAAAATTTTGTCGGTCATCCTGACTTGCTTGAAAAAGTTGAGGGACGCTCAAAGCTCGGCGATTTTTATTATGTTGCTGTTGATCTAAAACGTTCTCGTTTTCTTCGCGATGATTATAAATTTCAAGGATGTTTTTACGCAGAACTTCTTGAACGAATTCAAGGTGTGAAACCTTTGCAGGGATACATTATCACGTCAGACAAAGCAGTTTTGTCTTATTTGATTCGTGAGTTTGAAGGTGAATTTACTCTCACACTTTCAGAGATTGAAAAAATAATCGCTGGCAAACAGCCGGTTCACTTTGTTACTTCAGGATGCAAACAGTCTCCGTGGTTCAAAGAATGCCGCGGTGAATCTGAAATTTGCGATGACCTGTCTTTATTAAATAGAGTTTGGCGGCAAGAGGTTTCGCGTTTGTTAAAAGCTGGTGTGAAAACAATTTCAGAGCTTTCGCTAAAATCGCTTGTTGATCTCGAACGTTTAGCGCCAGACTTAAGTTCATCTCGACTTGAAATCATGCGCGATCAAGCGATCGCGATTAAAGAGCGTCGTCATATTTTACGTGGAACAGTTGATCTGCCTACTACGAAGACAGAAGTTTTTTTTGACATTGAAAGCGATCCGCTTCGCGATTTTGATTATCTTTTAGGCGCTCTTGTTGTTGAAAATCGTAAAGAGTCTTATCATTCTTTTTTTGCCGCAACTCCTTCGCAAGAAAAAAATATGTGGGATGAGTTTGTGGCTTTTATTGAAGGACATTTGGATTCGCCGATTTATCATTTTGGTCAGTTTGAAGTTGAAGTTGTACACCGATTCAGCGCGAGATATGGAATTTCAGATCTTGCTCGAGAAGCGCTTGAGCGAAATATGATTGATTTGCTTGAGTTAGTTCGACCTTCTGTTATTTTTCCTTTATCTTTTTATTCGCTCAAAGACATTGCGGCTTACTTGGGTTTTGAGTGGCGAGCGGAGGATGCGTCTGGCGCGAATTCTGTTTTGTGGTTTGAAGAATGGTTGAAGAAAAAAAACCAGAAGTTGTTGCAAAAAATTCTTGAGTATAATGAAGACGATGTGCGCGCAACTTATCATTTACAAAAATGGTTGCGCGAAAATGCGACGTGAATGAGCGGTTTATGCCATGTCTCCGGGCCAGCGGACTCCTCGCCGCTGTTCCCTTCGACATGGCATAAACCGCTTCTCGTCTCCGGGCCAGAGGCTAAAGGCTAACAGCTTTATTTATGAAATGGACTCGAAATTGCGTTGAATTAATTATATTGATCGCTATTATTGCCACGGTTTACACACAACGCGTTGGGATTTCGAATTGGTTTCGAGAAATTACAGAGCCGACTGTGCCGGAAGCGGTGGAATACAAAGAAGTTCAAGAAGCTGAAGAAGCTGTAGAAGTTGGAGAGGCTGTAGAAGTTGAAAAAACTTTATTGCCTGAACCTGTCCCGCTTTTAGACGGGACCCCGCCAAAGGCGGTGGTCGAAGGCAATGCAGATGACGTTATCGAAGAATTCAATCTCGCGGTTCCTTTCACCTCGCAAGCCCCGCACGCGAATTGGGATTTGCCATATAAAGAAGCATGTGAAGAAGCATCTCTCTACATGGTTCATGCTTATTACGAAGGAATCGCGGAAGGAAAAATCGCGGCTGATACTGCTGACGCGGAAATTTTAAAAATTGTTGAGTTTGAAAAAAAGCTTTTTGGATTTTATGAAGACACAACTGTTGAGCAAACTGGAACGATCTCTGAAATGATGTACGGACACGAAAAATTTGAGTTGATTGAAAATCCGACAGTTGATCAAATCAAAACTCATGTTGTGGCAGGACATCCTGTTATTGTTCCTGCGGCAGGGCGTTTGCTTGGCAATCCTAATTTCACAGCGCCTGGCCCGATCTATCACATGATTGTGATTCGCGGATACACAAAAGACGGAAAATTTATCACTAACGACCCCGGCACAAAAAATGGCGAAGCGTATATTTACGATTTTGACACTGTTATGAACGCGATGCATGATTGGAACGACGGAGCCGAAATAACTGAAGGGAAAAAAGTTGTTTTGATTGTTTACCCATAATATGAATTATTTACTCGGCGGATCACTTGGAGCGATTGTCGCTTTCGTTTTCGCGATTCCAGCGATTGTTCTTGAGATTAAACAAAAAGGCGAGGTAACTGACGCGCCACTCATTGTTGACGCGCGAAAAATTTTCGGGCGTAAATTAAAAAAACAAGAAGCGTTTTTGGTAGGTCTTTTAATTCACATCATTTTTGGATTTTTGTTCGGTCTCATTTATGTTTTGTTTGTTTTGCGCGGCTGGCTGTTTGTCACACACGCTCCGTACACATTTTTATCTTTGATTGTATATGCAATTTTAAGTTGGATCGTGGCTGGTGTTGTGATTTATCCAGCGCTTGGAATGGGTTTGTTTGCGCGCCGTGAGGGAAAACGTGTTTGGATGGAAACTTTAGCGTCGCATTTGATTCTCGGAATTTGTTTGTGGCTTTTGGTTCAGTATTATCAACCACAATTTTTTATCGTTCCAATTTAATTTTCACCAAAAACCCAAAACCTAGAACCCAAAACCTAAAAGCCAGAACCCAAAACCCAAAACCTATTCGCACAATCTCCGTTTCAGAATTTATTCAGCTTATAAACGAAACCCTGCGACTTATTCCGTCGCAGGAATTTGTTGTTGAAGGCGAAATTTCAGATTTTCGAATTGCGCAAGATAAATGGATCAGCTTTGATCTCAAAGATGAAAAAGAGGAATCTGTTCTTAAATGTTTTATGACAACTTGGCAATTGCGTGTGCAGATTGAAGACGGAATGCGCGTGCAAGTTCGCGGAGTTCCAAAAGTGTACGAACGTTACGGCCAATTCAAAATGAATGTGCAAGAAGTCGTGCCTGTTGGAGAAGGAGCGCTTAAACGCGCATACGAACTTTTGAAAAAGAAATTGGAGGCTGAAGGTTTATTTAATGTTTCACGGAAACGTTCTTTACCGCGTTTTCCAAAACGGATCGGGCTCATCACTTCTCGCGACGCGGCCGCTTACGGAGACTTTTTGAAAATTCTTAACAACCGTTGGGGCGGTATTCAGGTTTTTCACGCAAATATTCATGTGCAAGGCAGAGAAGCAGTGTCAGATATTTTGGGAGCGTTTGCGTATTTCAACGAACTTTCTGATGACGAGTGTCCGGATGTTCTTGTTTTGACTCGTGGCGGCGGAGGTCTGGAAGATTTGCACGCGTTTAACGATGAAAGTGTTGCGCGAGCTGTTTTTGGTTCAAAAATTCCGGTTGTTTGCGGAGTCGGACATGAACGAGATGAATCTCTTTGCGATTTTGTTGCTGATGTTCGCGCTTCAACTCCGTCAAACGCGGCAGAACGAATCGTTCCAAACAGAGAAGAAGTTCATTATGAAATCGAAATGATGCTCAATCACGCAGAAGATAAATTGAAGGAAGTTTTAACGCGACGTTCTTTTTTGATTGAGCGCGCAGTAAATGCGTTCGGTCGTGTTTGGATTCCGCTTCTTCGCGAGCGAATTGAGAATTTTGAAAAAATTCTGCGACAGCTTGATCCAAAACGCGTTCTTGCTCGCGGTTACGGAATTATTACGTCAAACGGTCAGGTTTTGAAGGACGTTTCATCTATTGAAATCGGCGCCATAGTCGGAGTACAATTGGCAAAAGGCTCATTTGAATCATATGTCACCAAAAAAGAAAATAATTGATTTTGCATCATCGTTTGAAGAGTTGGAGAATATTACGCAGTGGTTTGATTCAACAGATAATGTTGATGTTGAAGTTGGTTTGAAAAAATTTGAACACGGACTTGAACTCGCGAGTGAATTGAAAAAGAAACTGTCTGAAGTTGAAAATAAAGTCGAGGAGATTAAGAAAAAATTTACCTAAAACCCAAAACTTAACATCTGACCTCTGACATTTGACATCTGACCTCTGACATTTGACATCTGACCTCTGACATCTGAACCCAAAACCTAACACCCAAAACCTAAAACCTAATTTATGTCCTACTTAATCTTTCGTTGGGTAATAAATGCAATCGCGCTTTTACTTGTTGCTTATTTGGTTCCCGGTTTTGTTGTAGCGAGTTTTTACAACGCGCTTATCGCTGCATTAGTGCTTGGACTTGTGAACGCGCTAATTCGTCCGCTGTTGTTTATCCTTACTCTTCCAATCACGATTTTGACGCTCGGACTTTTTACTTTTGTGATCAATGCTCTCATGATCTGGTTTGTCTCAACTGTTGTCGATGGATTTGATGTTGCTGGTTTCACACCGGCTTTGCTCGCGGCAATAATTTTGTGGGTGATAAGTCTTGTAACGAATTGGCTTATTGAGAAAGCGAAGGAAACGTAGTATGCCCGGTAGGACAACAATGATCTGTCTCCTGTTCTTCCGAGCGTAAACAAAAATTGTACGACACCCTACGTAGGTAGTCGTAACAATG
>JACQXU010000028.1 GCA_016208545.1 Candidatus Uhrbacteria bacterium
CAATTTTGTCTTATTTCTAAGTCCTGTTTCATAGTGTAATGTCTATGCGTGTAATCTTGGTTCATGGATTCAATGCTTCTCCGCAGATGAATTTTCATCCATGGCTTGCGAGTGAACTTCGCGAGCGCGGTTTTGAAGTTGTAACACCAACTCTTCCACTTGCCGCAAGTGAGGAATTGAATTTGTCAAATATCGTCGAGGAAATGAAACGACAGGTTGGGTATCTTAAAAGTGATGATATTTTGCTTGGTCATTCACTTGGCACGTTTATTGTTTTGCAATATCTCGAAGCAGTTGAAATGACAGAAACTCCGAGGGCTGTGATAATGGTTGCCGCGCCGTTAAAAGTTTCTCGTCCGGAATTGAGTCGTTTGTTTTTAGCTGATCTTGATGCTGATGTCTTGATGTGGAAGTCGCGCGAGTTTGTTGTTGTTCATGCAAAAGACGACACGATGGTTCCATTTGAACATGGACAAAAACTCGCTCAAATGTTCAAGGCCAGACTTGTTGAGACAAACGATGGAGGGCATTTTATGGGAGAACAATATCCAGTTCTTGTTGAGACAGTGGAAGACCTTGCAAAACAGCCGTTTGAGTTCACCCCAGGCCAAAATCTTACAGATGACTTTGCCCACAGTTTGTACCCTTGACAGCCTTTGTTTACTCCTTTATTATTGCGATGACTTTTAAGGATACGTTTTTGCCTCTTTGTCCCAAGAATTGAAGACTTGCAAAAATCACCCATTTTGCAGTATTTCAGAGGGATGGAGGGAGGTAAAAGCTCATGGAGACAACCATTATGATGAATAAAATGACATCATCTGCATAAAACGCGATCCAACGCCTTGTTTTAAGTATAGCGAGATCGCCGAAGCAGGCGATTTTTTGTTCTTGGGAATAGAGACGCGTCAGATGACGGCACTCTGTTCCGAAGAATTGCTCTGAATAAATCTTTAAAAAGTCGCGACCTTGCGACTTGTGGGGCCCCGCCACCACCTCAACGTAGCTTTCGCTACGTCTCGGAGGCTGGCTTCCCCACGCGTCGCAATCTCATCGACTTTTTAAAGATTTTGTAAAATTGGACAGAGAGTTCGTTACAATTGAATATAGATATTTATAGTAAAGAGAACCATGGGCGATCATTTAAGAATCGAATTCTTGAATGGTTGCAGAGCATCTAAGAGCATACGGAGGATGGCTAGACAGAACGTGCCGATGAAGGACGTAGCAGCCTGCGATAAGCTTCGGGGAGGTGGCAAGCAACCTTTGATCCGAAGATGTCCGAACGGGGAAACCCGATGCGGGGAATGCCGCATCGTTCGTTGCTGAATTCATAGGCAACGGAAGGGCACCTGGGGAAGTGAAACATCTCAGTACCCAGAGGAAAATAAAAAATATGTTAGGTTATAGGTTTTAGGTTCTAGGTTTTGGGAATTTCTCAACACCTACTCACTTAAAACCTAACACCTAATCCATTCCCTAAGTAGCGGCGAGCGAAAAGGGAACAGTCCAAACCATGATCGTGAAACCACGGCAATCATAAAGACGCAAGTCAATGTGTGAGCGGTGGCGAAAGGTGGAAGCCGTTGCGATCGTCGGTGTTGCAAGATGGTTACGTTGTCTTCTTCTAAAGACAAGTGAAATTGGTGATTTATAGCGAAAGCGACTGGAACGTCGCACCAAAGAAGGTGAAAGTCCTGTACGCGAAATAAATGCATCATTTCATTGTAATCATTCTTAAGTACTACGAGGCTCGTGAAACCTTGTAGGAACCTGCCGGGACTATCTGGCAAGACTAAATACACGTTCTGATCGATAGTGAACAAGTACCGTGAGGGAAAGCTGAAAAGCACCCCGGAAGGGGAATGAAATAGTTTCTGAAACCGTATGCTTACAAGGAGTCAGAGCTCCGTGTCTCACTTTCGTTCGACACGGAAATCCGAAATTCGAATGTCGAAATTCGAAATAAATTCCAAATTATAAATTCCAATGTTTCAAATAATATTTGAGATTTATGATTTAGTTATTGTTTCGTATTTCGTATTTAGAGTTTAGAGTTTCCTCGTGACGAGCGGTAGCGAGACACGGGGTGATGGCGTTCCTATTGAAGAATGAGCCAACGAGTGTGTTGTGCGCCGCTGGTTAAGTCCTCCGGGACGGAGCCATAGTGAAAGCGAGCGTTAACCCGCGAATTTGGATTTTAGAAGTGAGAAGTTAAAGGTTGGATTTCCAATTTCTAACTTCCAACTTCCAATTTCCATTAGTGACGCGCACACGACCCGAAACCGGGTGACCTATCCATGTGCAGGGTGAAGCGAATGTAACAATTCGTGGAGGCCCGAACCCACGTGCTGTGCAAAACACGGGGATGACATGTGGATAGCGGTGAAATTCCAATCGAACTCGGTAATAGCTGGTTCTCCCCGAGATAGCTTTAGGGCTAGCGTCGGTAAATAACACATAGGGGGTAGAGCACTGAAAGGGCTTTGCGGCTTCGGCTAGCGAGCCTTACCAAACTCCGAATACCTATGTGTGTTCCCGGCAGTCAGACGATGGGGGCTAAGCTCCATCCGTCAAAAGGGTAACAGCCCAGATCTCAAACTAAGGCCCCTAAATCGCCATTAAGTGTAAAAGGTGGTGGGAAGGCTTAAACAACCAGGAGGTTGGCTTAGAAGCAGCCATCCTTTAAAGATAGCGTAACAGCTCACTGGAGAAGCGGTAGGGGAGCATTTGCATTGCGATGAAGCTGATGGGTGACCATTGGTGGAGCGATGCGAAGTGAGAATGTTGGCATGAGTAGCAAAAAGACGGGTGAAAATCCCGTCCGCCGCAAACTTAAGGTTTCCTGGGCAACGCGAATCGTCCCAGGGTGAGTCGGGAGCTAAGGCGAGGCCGAAAGGCGTAGTCGATGCACAGCAGGTTAATATTCCTGCACTTTTTTTCAGACCAATGCGGGGACGCTTTTTGAAGTTTCCCGCGTTCTATGGCTATGACGTTGTGGATGTTTTTGCGCCTGGCAGGTAAATCCACCAGGCTGGGATCAAACCCAAGCACGAATATCACCGCAAGTTTGCTCTTACGAGCAGACAAGGGGAAAGGACAAGGAGCCGAGAAAAGCCGCTAGGATTATCTGAAAAAGACCCGTACCGTAAACCGACACAGGTGAGTGGGCACGAAATGTGCTAAGGCGTACGAGAGAACCATCGTTTAGGAACTCGGCAAACAAGCGGCCGTAACTTCGGGATAAGGCCTGGTTGCTCCCGGGAGGGAGTGACCCGCAGCGAAAGACTTCAACCGACTGTTTACCAAAAACACAGGTCCCTGCTAAACCGAAAGGTGATGTATAGGGGCTGATGCCTGGCCAGTGTCCGAACGTTAAGGGAGGGGGTTAACCGCAAGGTGAAGCCTCTAACTGAAGCGCGGATGAACGCCGGCGATAACTATAATCGTGGACTCGCTACGCTCCATTTTAAATGGAGAAAGAGTAGGGCGATTATAAAATCCAACTAAATGCTGGAACAGCTGGGAATACTACAGTACCGAGAAGGTAACAATCTGTAGTCGATGCAGCCAATCAGCAGGAAAGACTGTCAATTTGGCAGAATCCTCAGAGACTACACGTCGGACCCCGTAAAAGGGGATGATATAGTCCATACGATATGGCGACATATCGAGGCATATATGCCTAAGGTAGCGAAATTCCTTGACGGGTAAGTTCCGTCCTGCACGAATGGCATAACGAGTTGAAGACTCTCTCAACGATGGGCTCGGCGAAATTGCAGTGTGAGTGAAGATGCTCACTTCCCGTGGCAAGACGAAAAGACCCCATGAAGCTTTACTACAACTTGGTCTTGGGTTCATGTTCCGTATGTTCAGTGTAGGTGGGAGCCTTCGGGCGCCAATGAGACACCACCCTTATGCTACGTGAATTCTAACCACTCTCCATGAAACTGGAGAGAGGGACATGATCTGGTGGGTAGTTTACCTGGGGCGGGTGCCTTAACGGAGATTCATTGTTACATCCTTGAAAGAGGTTGAATCTCTATGGGGCCTTCTGTTCGTAATGACAGAATGCACATTTGGCTATATGCTGGAACCTCCTGTGAAATACGCAACGACCGAAATGGTAAAACAGTTGCGCAGCGCAATATATATTGTGCGCAGGACAATCAGCAGGGAAGTCCGGCAAAGCCGGATCCCTCAACGACTACACGCCAAATTCCCTTAATGGGAAATAATATAGTCTGAACTTCCGTGAGAACGGAAGATCTTATCGTGTGTCTATCCGCCCAGACATTAACGCGATAGGGACCAAACAAAATTATATGCGAAGCAAAAAAATTGAGAATCTAGTTCATCATCTAAAACTTACGGATGAACAGCGAGAGATTCTTATTGGTACGATGCTTGGTGATGGACATCTTGAAACAAAAAATAATGGACGGACATATAGATTGAAAATTGAACACACGATTTTACAACGATCGTATGTCGAGTGGTTTTATAAAAAGTTTCAGGATTGGGTTATAACAGCACCAGTCGTTCGTTCACGAGCAATTACGTTCCGTGGACAAACAAAAGCATGTGATCGCATTGGCTTTGCAACAATAAGCACCGGATCACTTAGATTTTATGCGAAACAGTTCTATAAAAATGGGAAAAAGATTGTTCCAAAATTGATCCATCGTTGGGTCACACCAAAAGTTTTGGCGGTTTGGTACATGGATGATGGTTCGATCAAATCGAATCATCACAAAACAGTTTTCCTTAATACGCATAACTTCACTGATCAAGATCTCGAACTATTACAGAAAGTGTTTGAGAAAAAATATGGGATCAAGACATCAATCAGAACACAGAAAGATGGAAAGCAGATTTATTTTCTTTCAGAAACCGTACAAATCTTTCTAAAGTTGATCGAACCGTATGTGATTCCATCGATGCGATACAAATTACCAAAAGTTTGGTTAACACAATTGCCCAAAATGTAACGGAGGCGTTTACTAAGGTCGGCTTAGCGCGGATGGAAATCGCGCTGGACGTGCAAACGCAGAAGCCGGCTCTACTGCAAGACTGACAAGTCGCGCAGTCGCGAAAGCGGAAGTTAGTGATCCGACCGTACGAAATAGGACGGCGGGAGCTCAACGGATAAAAGCTACTCTGGGGATACATCTGTGTCCCGTCTGATGGCAACATCAGACAAAGTACATGGCTAATAACGGTGAAACCCTATTTGTTCCACGATGGAGATCGTGGCACGAGGTGTAAATAGATAGGGCAATACCGTGGGAAGTCGGGGGAAGGTAACATGCATTATTATGAAGTTATCTTCAATACAAAAAGAAATCATCTATGGTACGGTTTTGGGTGATGCGTTTTTGCAAAAAACAGGAACGCAGAATGCTCGGCTCAGGCTTGAGCATTCAGAGAAACAAGAGGCCTACATGTCTTGGAAGTATCAACAGTTAGAAAATCTCTTCGCCAACAAACCAACCAAAATGAAACGAACGCATCCAATCACAAGAAGAACATACGGATATGTTCGTCTACAAAGTCATTCATCACCTTGGTTTGGGAAGTTACGGGAACAGTTTTATCTGAATGAAAAAAAAATCATTCCGAAAAATTTCGACCGTTTTCTCAAAACAAGCCGCACACTTGCTGTGTGGTACATGGATGATGGTCATTATTATCAACGAGATAAATCTGCGCATATTTATATGCAGAAACTTTCTGAAGAAGAAATCTTCAGACTCATTCAGACATTTGAGAAACAATTTTCGATTCGACCGAAGATTTATTGTCGGCCAGATCGAAAGGCTTGTAAGTTGACGTTCAATGGACAAGATCTCAAACAGTTTGTCAGATTAATTCGACCGTATATAATTCCTTCAATGGAATATAAACTCCCCCTTGACCCCGTAACGACTGAGAGCGAGAATCATTCAGTTTTTTGAGCTCAAGACTCAGCATTAAGCTGGGTAATATGCCGTGCCCCCGCCATTGGCGGGGTGAAGATATAGTCTACGCGAATGGTAACATTCGAATACGTTAAATACGTGAACAGGCTAGTCTCCCCCAAGCGTCCACAGCGACGGGGAGGTTCGGCACCTCGATGTCGGCTCATCGCATCCTGGAGCTGTAGAAGGTTCCAAGGGTTTGGCTGTTCGCCAATTAAAGCGGTACGCGAGCTGGGTTCAGAACGTCGTAAAATCATTGCGACCTCTCGCTGTAAAGCGAGAGAAAAATTTGGCTATATCGGTGAAACCCTCCTTAGCAAGACCGAACGCTAAGAGGGCAATACCGAGGGAAGATTTGTGGTAAAATTGGAGTGGTATGCTCCAAGAATTTGAAAAAGCTTATATCGCCGGTTTCCTAGACGGCGATGGATGTATAATGTTTCAACTTGTCAAACGTAAAGACTACGTTTACGGTTTTCAAATTCGCGCAAGCATCGTCTTTTTTCAAAAGACGATCCATCGCGATCATTTGGAATGGATAAAGGATAAGTTGAAATACGGATACGTTCGAGATAGAAATGACGGAATGTCAGAATATACGATTGTCGGGATAAACGAAGTGCGTGAGACTCTCAATCAAATAGGTCCCTTTCTTAGATTGAAACAGTCGCACGTAAAGCTTGCATTCAAAATTTTTGAAACCATACCAAAGCGATTTGCTCCTTACACCATTTGGGTTGTAAGTGAGTTAGTCGATCAATTCTCACAGCTGAATTATTCCAAGAAGCGTACTAACACAACAGATACGCTTCTTGATTACTTTGCCGAATTGATGGATCAATCACAAATCCCCGTAACGACTGATTCCAAGTACCGAGAGGGAACGGATGAGATAGCGAGAAAATTATGAAGATGGAATGCTATCACACGCCAACTCCTATTCAAGAAGGAGAATTGAATAGGAAGAAGATATAGTCTATGCCATTAGAAATAATGGAATATCATGGAGACAGTTCGGTCTCCTATCTGCCATGGGCAACGAAGATTGAAGGAATCCGTCCTTAGTACGAGAGGACCGGGATGGACGAACCTCTAGTGTACCAGTTGTTCTGCCAAGAGCATTGCTGGGTAGCTACGTTCGGTGCGGATAAACGCTGAAAGCATCTAAGCGTGAAGTCGCTCCTAAGATTAGTCTTCATTAAGACCCCTTCGAGACTAGAAGGTTGATAGGCCATACGTGAAAGCGCTGTAAAGCGTTGAGCGGAGTGGTACTAATAGGTC
The DNA here is from genome assembly GCA_016208545.1 of Candidatus Uhrbacteria bacterium. GTDB lineage: Bacteria > Patescibacteriota > Patescibacteriia > UBA9934 > GWF2-40-263 > JACQXU01. The sequence goes on from JACQXU010000028.1 coordinate 7,242, forward strand.
AAGCTCTGCAACCATTTAAGGATTTGAAAAAATTTTGGCGATCTGTTGGCTTAGATCTGCGCCCACTTTCTCAACGACCGTTTTAGGTCGTCTCGGTCGTGTGCTCGACCTTAACCAACATCTCATCCAAAATTTATTGCAAATCCACTTGACGTGTTTCGCGTCGAGTGGCTCATCGGTTTTCTTTACATAATATCTTAAATAGAACTCTCTCAAAGAGTTCTCTGTCTTGGTGCCACTTCCTAGAGGGTCACACCTGTTCCCATCCCGAACACAGAAGTTAAGCCTCTAAGGGCCAATGGTAGTGCGTTTGCGCGAGAGTAGGTGGGCGCCAGGACAGAGAACTTTTTTGTTTGGAAAATTTTTAATTTCTTGATACCGTACCAGCATATGGGAAATCCTAAAGCACAATGCGCCATTTGCAAACTCTTAAAAAACATGACGATTTTTGTTCTTGGAGTTGTTGTTGGAATTTTTATTACATTTCTATACGTAATATGAATTTTCGCTTCATAATATTAGCCGCTGGAAAAGGCAAACGGATGCATTCGGATATTCCAAAGGCTCTTACAACAGTTTGCGGAAAACCAATTTTACAATACGTTCATGAATCAGTCATGCGAACCAGGCTTGATTCAAGTCCAATTGTTGTGATCGGTCCTGAACGTATTCCGCTTTGTGAAAGTTTTAACGGCGCTTGCAAATACGTTGTTCAGGAAGAACAACTTGGTACAGCACACGCAGTTCAGATGGCGCGCAAAGAAGTCGGTGAGCAAACAGAATCGGTGATTGTTCTTTACGGTGATCATCCATTTGTTTCAACACAGACACTTCAGCGTCTCGTGGCTTTGCATGAGCAAAAACAAGTTGTTGTTACGATGATGACGACAACTGTTCCGTCATTTGACGACTGGCATCGCGCTTATTTGTATTGGGGGAGGATTTTGCGAGACGCGGACAATAACATTGTCGGAATTCGAGAATATAAAGACGCGACAAACCAAGAACGTGAAATTCGCGAAGTGAATCCTGCTTTATATTGTTTTGATACAAAATGGCTTTGGGAACAGATTGGTGAAATAAAGAACGTAAACGCAAATCAAGAATTTTATTTGACTGATTTGGTGGAATTAGCTGTTGCTCAAGGCTACAAAATATATTCGCTTTCCATTCCACCTGAAGAAGCGGTTGGAATCAACACACCCGAAGAACGAGAAATCGCTGAAAAGATATTAAGAAATAGAAAATCCGAAATCATAAATCCGGAATCCTAAACAAATAAGAATGCAGAAAATTTGAATGTTTGAAACGTTTCGGATTTCGATATTTTTATTTCGAATTTATGTCTAGACTTATTATAATAGGAGGTTCTCTTGCAACAGGAAAAACAACCATTGCAAAATTTTTGGAAGGAAAAATCGGAATTAAACGAATTGCAATGGATGATTTGAAAGAACGTTTTTTTGATATCGGAGGGTATCGCGATCGAGAATGGTCAAAACGCATTGGTCATGTGGCGTGGCCTGTTTTTCAACAACTTATTGAACTTCATCTTGAACACGGAGTAGATGTAATTGCAGAGGCAACTTTTTTACATCCAAATGACGCGGATTGGATTTTAGAAATTGCTAAATGTCATAGCGCGGAAATTTTTCAAATCTGGATGACTGCTGATCCGAGTGTTGCTCGCGAACGGTTTATTCATCGAGCAGTGAGTGAACGTCATCCGGGTCACTGTGATTCTCTTGAATGTGTTATTGAAGAATTTGATAAACGTTTTTTTTGTAAATCATTTAATCCGCTTGTGTTGAACTGTAAAACGATAGTTGTTGACACAACTTGTTTTGAGAATATTGATAGAGAAAGTGTTTTAAAGTTTTTGGAAAAATAGTAAGTATAAAGTAGTAAGTAGCAGGTATTATAGACCTCACACTATGAAACAGGACTCGATAAATAGCCAAAATTGTGCAGAACTTGTTTTTCACATTGAAAAATCCTCACGGTATCTACGGATACCGCTGTGGTTTTTCAATGCTCCAAAACTGCGTCCTGCGCAATTTTGTCTTATTTCTAAGTTTTGTTTCATAGTGTGAGGTCTATAGGTATACTCGCTTTTGTTCTTTCGCATATACTTACTACAAACTACCAACTACCAATTTATGCACTACATTGTTGATTGGCACATTCATTCCAAATACTCGCGAGCGTGCTCGAAGCAATTGGAATTGCCAACAATCGCGCAGTGGTGTGCGCGAAAGGGAATCGACATTGTTACAACTGGTGATTGGACGCATCCAGAGTGGTTTAAGCACATTAAGGAAAGTTTGGTGGAAGAGAGACAGGGGATTTATAGATTAAAAGGGGCGAGTGGAAATTGGAAAGGGAGAAAGGGAGATATGGGGCAAGTGGTAAGGGAAACAGAATTCATGCTTGTTCAGGAAGTCAGTCAGATTTACAAAAAAGATGACAAAACTCGGCGAGTGCACAATTTAATTTTTTCGCCATCTATTGAAACGTGTGAAAAAGTTAATGCAAGATTAAACAAACAAGGATTCAATATCAAATCCGACGGTCGGCCGATTTTAGGAATTGATTCAGAGGAATTGTACAAACTTCTTAAAGAGATTGATGAAAAAATAATAATTGTTCCAGCCCATGCTTGGACTCCGTGGTACGCGATTTTCGGAAGTAAATCCGGTTTTGATTCGATTGAAGAATGTTTTGGCGAAATGTCAAAGTATATTTACGCGATCGAAACTGGTCTTTCTTCAGATCCAGAAATGAATTGGCAGATTTCAGCGCTTGATTCAATTGTTACAATTTCAAACTCTGACGCGCATTCGCCACGAAACTTGGGACGTGAAGCAAATGTTTTTGAATTTGATAAGCCACCAACGTTTGACGACTTTGTTTCCATTTTAAAAAATAAAGACTCGACCCATTTCAAATACACAATCGAATTTTATCCAGAAGAAGGAAAATATCACTTTGACGGATGTGCGGCATGTAAATTTTCATGCGATCCAGCGCAGTCAAAAAAACTTGGGAACAGATGTCCGACTTGTAAACGACCGCTTACACTTGGAGTACATCATCGCGTTGAAGATTTGAAGGATCGAGATGTGGGTTCGGTTTCAAATCGCAAGATTCCGTTTAAATCAATTGTTCCACTTGCGGAAATTTTGGCCGAAGTATTTAGTGTCAAATCTGTCAGTTCAAAAAAAGTTGAAGAGGAATACATGAAACTCACTTCAGAACTCGCTGACGAATTTTCGATTTTACTTGACGTGCCGATTGAAACTATTCGTTCGCATACTAATAATGAAAATATTGCGCTTGCAATTGAAAAAGTCAGAGCTGGAAAAGTTGAAGTAACGCCGGGTTACGACGGAATTTATGGAACAGTAAAGGTTTTTGGTCAATTTGGCCCCAAACGTCTGAAACAAAAATCACTGTTGTAATCAAAAACTCGCAGGCGCGCCACCTGCGAGTTTTATTTTTGAAAACTATTTCTTCTTCTTATGGGACTTACGCTTCTTTGGAGCCGCCTTTCTCTTATGAGCTTTCTTCTTTGGAGCCGCTTTCTTCTTGTGAGCTTTCTTTTTCTTTGCTGGCATAAATGTGTTCACCTCCTTTGCGGAGTTTAAACGTCGGTTGTAAAAAATTCCTCCAGACGTTTTATTTAAATTATGAATTACGTGCTCGATCGAGCACTGCAAAAATGTATTGCAGTCTTTTGTCGTCTTGCATGGCGCGATGCTTGAACGATGTATTTATTATAACAGAAAGAGTTTGTACCGAGTAGTAAATTAAGAAAATTATTTTTTTGTTATTAGATACTTCATAACTCAAAGACTTCATGACTCAATGACTTTTTTACTCTTTCACTTCAACTTCGATTCCGACTCTTGCCCAATCATACAACCATTTCATGTCATTTAGTGAAATGTTTACACAGCCTCGTGACATTGGGTGGCCGAAGTTGTTGTGCCAATATGCGTAATGTAAATAAATGTGCGGAGCGAATCGCAAGTTGTATGGAACAAGTCCAAGATCATAATTTCTAGGATCATTTGGACCGTACGACCATTTGTAGTGTACCTTTGGAATTTTTGCTAAAATTTGATGAATACCAAGTGGTGTTGAATTGTTTTTCCCGCTTGAAATCAAAAAAGAATTTTCTAAAATTCCGTCGCGATAGGCGTACAATCTTTGCTCTGAAATATCAACTACAATTCGTGTTTTATTTTTTTCATCGAACATTGGTTTTGATGGAGCAATGATGAGTTCGTTTTCATTTGCGTTATCGAGATTCGCAGATGCAATTACAAAACTTTGCGCTGAATCATAAATTTTTGTTTGTTCATTTGTGTCTGCATTGTAGAGAATTGAATTTGAAGTTGATGTGATGAAAAGTTTTTGGTTGTGGATAACTATTGACGCAACACCTGTTGAATTGATTGAAATTTGTTTTTCATTTTCTATTTTAACATCATTGTTGAATGAAAAAGTTTTTATGATCGGTGTGTTTGCGTGTTGTTGTGAAACAAAAAGTTTTTTATTATCAATTGTTCCAACAAGTCCTGTTCGATCGCTTGTATCAAACGCAAAAAATTCTTTTTTAAGTTCAAGTATTCTATCATCAAGATTCCAAATTCGAACATGCGGACCTCCGCCAGCAGAAGGAAGTGTTACAAGTTCTGCTTGTCCATCACCATTTATATCTCCGCATGCTAGATTTATTCCACCACGAAACGCTTCATTATAAGCAAACACACCAGAACCAATCGCATTTCCAAAACCATCGAACACTCGAACATGCGGACCTCCGCCTCGTTGTGGAGCTGTTATGATTTCGTTTGTTCCGTTTCCATCAAGATCGCAAGTTGTAACATTTATTCCAACACTAAGTGTTTCAGTATACGCAAGGAAACTTCCTATTTCAGATCCGTCTTGTCGCAAAATACGCACTCGCGGTTCAGAATCGAGACCATTCCCCACAATTATTTCTGGGATGCCATCATTTCCCAAATCCGCAACCGCTAGCGAAACACCACCAGCGGCATTTTTTGTTTGAATCTTAAACGAATTTTTTTGGTTGAAAATTGATATCTCAATTTCTTCTTTATCTTTATGAAATGCTTGTACTGGTTGTGGCGTGACGACCGAGAAAATAAAAACTATGAGTAGTGCAATACGCAACATATTGCAACAGTTTATCACATTGACATAAATTTTTATAATGATACTATTCCGACACATAAAGAGGTTTTAAACTGGCATGTAGTGCTTTCGTCCGGCTACATGCCTCGCTCGGAAATGGCCAACCTAACGGTTTGTCGCTTCATCAAAAATAGCCGAAGTGAAACTTTGTTTCCCTTCTTCAATTTTTGCTGAAGCGACAGGCCATAATAGCCTTGCCATTTCACTCGCTCGGGGGCCAGTAGCTCAGTTGGTAGCCCCGCACTACAACAATGAAATAGTACGGCTGGTGGCGGGCCTGTAGCTCAGTTGGCTAGAGCGTCTGCTTTGCAAGCAGAAGGTCAAGGGTTCGAGCCCCTTCAGGTCCACCATAATCCGTTCTTCTCATTGTTGTAGTGCGGGGTTGCAAGCAGGGGGTCTGGGGTTCGAATCCCCACTTGTCCACCATCAAAAATATCCGAACAAAGTTCGGATATTTTTGAATCTTCGAGTTTGTTTTAATCTAATTATTCACATCTCATGTTATAATATACTAAACAAAGTATGCCGCACATTCATTTATCTTCAATTAAACTTGTTGACGGTTTCAAAATTCGCAACACGCTTGATTGAAACAGGTAATCTTTCCGGTCACCATCTTCGTTCGTATTTGAAACAGAAAATTTTATTACAAGGCCCGATTCCTAAATTTGTTGTTCGAAAAGAAAAACGTCGAAATTTGCGTCTTGTGTTTGTGGATGGCGCAATTATAAGAAAGTATATGGATCCGGAATTTATTTTAGGAGGACATGATCTTATTTACCCAACTTACATTCCAAAAGGAGAAATTTGGTTGGAAGCGAGCATGAACAAAAAAGAAATTCCATTTATTTTTGAACATGAATTGTTAGAGCGAACACTCATGTCAAAAGGGAAAAATTATGACATTGCACACGAATACGGAACAAGTATTGAAAAAGAAACACGGCGGCTCGCAAAAGTTGGATGTTATCCTGGAGACGCAGATTACAAATGGAGACACTTAACAAATGAAGAAATTACTAAAAAATATTATCTTTCTTGGAGTGAAAAAGCTCCGGAGTCAATGTTATTTTCCGATTTGAAAAGTTTGTTTGGGAGCAACGTGAGTCTGCCTCGTGTGCATGATCACGGATTTTGGGATCGCAATTAAACCATGTTTTTTGGTTTTTTTCCATTTATAAACATCAATATATTTTCAGCCGCCAAGCGACTCATTTCTTGGCGAGTTTCAAGAGTTGCTGAAGCTGTGTGAGGTGTTAGCACAACATTGTCCATTTTTTTCAAATCAAGATTATCTTTTGGATTACAGTCAATAAGCGGCTCGCACTCGTAAACATCAAGTCCGGCACCAGCGATTTCTTTTTTTGTTAGAGCTTTTACGAGAGCTTTTTCATCAATGATTGGCCCTCGCGCAGTGTTAATGAGAAACGCTGTTTTTTTCATCATCTTAAATTCTTTTGTGCTTATCAGATGATGTGTGGAAGGTAAAAGCGGAACATGGAGTGACACAAAATCGGATTCTTTTAGCAATTGTTCGAGCGTTCTAAACTTCGCGCCGGTTTCTTTTTCAAGTTGCGTGTTTCGTTTGACGTCATTGTAAAGAATTTTCATGTTGAATCCGTCGTGGAGTCTGTGAACCACCCCGCTTCCTATTCTTCCTGTCCCTACAATGCCGACAGTTTTTTCATAAAAATCAGTTCCGAGCAAAAGTTTTGGTCCCCAAGCTTTGTATTTTCCAACGCGAGTAAAACGATCTGCTTCACAAATTCGTTTTGCAAGAGCGAACATGAGAGCAATTGTGTGTTCCGCGACTGATTCGGAAATCTGATCGCTTGGTGTGTTTGTAACGACGATATTTCGTTTTTTTGCTTCCACTAAATCCACGTTATCAAATCCAACAGCGTAATTTGCGATCATTTTGAGTTGAGATCCTGCCGCATCAAAAACTTCTTTATCTATTTTTTCTGTCAAAATGGATAAAATAATATCTTTGCCTTTGACTCGTTTTAGTAATTCACGACGCGGAATTTGTTCGTTCTCTTCATAAATTTCAAGTCTAATTCTTTTGTCTGCCTTGAGCAGTTTTATTCCTTCGTCTGGAATTTCATGTGTTACGAAAATTGAATAGATCATAATTTGTGAGTTCAAAAATTCAAAATTTCCGGTTTTAATTCTCTAGCCAGTTTTGTAAAAAAAGTTTTTAGCTCATCAAGTGACAATGGAACACGCATACGCGGAAGTATTTCAATCCGTCGAACCTTTGCTAATTCTCCTCCGAGGAACAGTGGAGAGATTGAAAGTCCAAATTTTTTTTCAGTATCGGATTTTACATCTTGAAGCGATCGATTTTGGAGAATAAAATATAGATCAACAAAATCTTTTGGTTCAAAGCGATCAATTAGTGCCGCCAGTTTATTAGCTGTGATGTCTCGCAAACTATCTACAAAGATTCCTTTTTGTTTTATGTGTTTTTCAAGCTGTAAAAATGGATATGAAGTAAATTCTATTTTTAACTCGTTTTCATTTATATTCAGAAAAAAAAGTCGCCTGTCATGAATGTGTTCAATTCTCGCCGACTGTATTCCAAAATGTTTGGTAATTTTTTGAATGAATTTTTGTACCAAAATTGTATCAACAGCTTCGTCCGTAAAAAAATCGAGATCCTCGGAATCTCGGTGTTGAAGGTAAAATTCCGAGAGCGCTGTTCCTCCTGATAGATAAAAAACATTACGAAGGCTCACTTCGTTTGCGAATAATTCTAAAACTATCCGTTGTTGATCTGTTAAAATGGTTTGTCCCATAAAAGCAATTCTAGAAATGCCCGTTTGTTTTCCGTGATATTAAGTTTAGGAAGATATTGTTTCAATAGTTCAGCGTCAAGTTTTCCTTCATTTCCAAAATTAACCTGCCTTTCCAAATACCATACAGGATCAGTCTTTTTTTGTTTTAGAATGTTTCGTTTAATATAATCCCAAGCCATATTATTAAATAATAGCAATTTATTTGTCTTTTCGCTATTTAGGAGATTTTGATTTTTTTGATTGACAGAATTGACGGCCATTTTTTCAAGATTCCGTTTTTTGCGCCACAACTTTGAATAACTGATTCAGCGTTCAGAGTTCCAATTGCGAGCGCATATTTGATGTTGTTTTTTTTCATAAGTCCTGCAACAAATCCCGAGCCAAACGCGTCTCCGGCGCCAGTTCGAGAAATTGCTCGCGCACCGGTTGTTTGTGTGTGTAAAATCGTTCCATTTTGAATCGCGTATGATCCGTTTGTTCCATCAGTTACAATTCTAATCGCGCCTTTTGTTTGAAGTGTGCCAAGCATTGTTTTAATTGTTTTTTTGTCAGTCAGCAGTTTTGCTTCTTCAGAATTTATATTGAGAATATCAACAATCGGCAGAATTGGTTTAATTTCTTTCATTCCATGTTTGATTTCTAGAACTCCAGGATTCCAAGCTACTTTAATTCCGCATTTATTTGCATGTTGAATGATTTTTTTTGAAAGCGCTAGGTTTCCTCCAAGCGAAGTTAAATAAATCCATTTTGTTTGTTTGCATCCTTCCCAGTGAATATCTTTCGCGTCAAATTTTGACGAAACCCCGCGATACACAAGCACTGTTCGCTCGCCGTCAGACATTGTCAGAAGCGCTGAAAAACCAGTTTGTCCGTTTTTGATCATTCGAACGAAGTGTGTGCTCACTCCAAAACGGCTCAAATCATCAATCACATCTTTTCCTGACGAATCATCTCCAATTCGAGTCATTGTTGCTGTGTGAAAATCAAGCGATGCAAATGTGGCGGCTGAATTTGTCGCTCCGCCTCCGGTTGTGAGAACTAATTTGTCTAAATCAACTTTGGAACCAAGCGCTACACACTCGCCAGAACCGGTTGGAAATTTTTTTGATTTGAGCGCGATGAAAGATTTGGAAATTAAAAAAACATCGCGTGTGGCAGAACCGATCGTGATTACGTCAAACATATATTCCGATTATAACCCAGATATACCTCGAATAACAAAAGGCAAGATTCCACCGTGGCGGAAATATTCGCATTCAACAACAGAGTCAAGTCGGCAAAGAACTTCGAATGTTTTGTTAGAACCGTCTGAATTCAAGGCTGTAACTGTGATTTTTTGTCCAGGTTTCAGATCATTATCAATTGGAATTGTAAATTTTCCACGACCCGTCAGGCCGATTATTTTTCTGTTTTGTCCTTCCAAAAATTGCAAAGGCAAAATTCCCATACCAATCAAATTACTTCTGTGAATCCGCTCGACACTTTCAAATAAAACTGCGCGCACGCCAAGTAGCGCTGGGCCTTTTGCCGCCCAATCGCGAGACGAACCCATGCCATAATCTTTTCCAGCAATTACAACAAGTGGCGTTTTTTCTTTTTTGTATCGTTCTGCCGCTTCGAAAACTGAAGTCAGTTCATCTGTTGGAATGTGAATTGTAACACCTCCTTCAGTTCCTGGCGCAAGTTCATTTTTGAGTCTGACGTTTGCAAACGTTCCACGCATCATCACCTCATGATTTCCTCTTCGTGCTCCGTAAGAGTTGAAATCTTTTGGTTCAATTCCGTTTTCTCGCAAATAATCCGCTGTCGGGCCAGTTCGTGCGATGTTTCCGGCCGGCGAAATATGATCAGTAGTCACAGAATCTCCAAGAACAAGAAGCGCTCTGGCTTCGTAAATCGGTTTGATTGCGTCAGGTTTTTTTGTGAGTCCAGCAAAAAATGTTGGCAAACGAATGTACGTTGATTTTTCATTCCATTTGTAAAGATTATCATTTGGCACAGACAGCGATTTCCACTGATCGCTTCCGACAGTCACATTTTGATATTGTGTTTTGAACAGTTCTGGTTTTAGCACGTTGTGAACGATAGATTGAATTTCTTGATTTGACGGCCAGATGTTTCGAAGAAAAATTGGAAGACCGTCAGGGTCGTGTCCAATAGGCTCATTTTCAAAATCAATATCAACTCGGCCTGCAAGAGCAAACGCAACAACAAGCGGAGGTGAAGCAAGGAAATTTGCGCGTGTGATTGAATGAATCCGTCCTTCAAAATTTCTGTTCCCAGACAAAACAGAAGCAGTGACAAGTTTATTTTCTTCAACTATTTTTGTGAGTGAATCATCGATAGGTCCGCTGTTGCCGATACATGTTGTGCATCCAAATCCAACAATATGAAATCCCAAAGTTTCCAAACTTTTAATAAGTCCAGAAGATTCAAGATATGCTTTTACAACTTGCGATCCAGGAGCGAGCGATGTTTTGACGTGCGACGGAGTGCGCAAACCGTTTTTGACTGCATTGCGCGCGAGAAGTCCTGCCGCGAGCATCACACTTGGGTTTGATGTGTTTGTGCAAGAAGTTATCGCGGCAATTAAGACAGAACCGTCGTGAATATTTCCATTGTCTTTGGAAGAGTTTGCTTCGTCTCCAAGAAATTTTTGAAATGTATTTTTTATATCTTTCAGTGCGACTCGATCTTGAGGACGAGTTGGACCAGCAACCGAGGTTTCTATTTCTGACAAATCAATTTCGATCGTTTCGGAATATTTAATATCATTTTGCGGCAACCCACCTTGTTCCACCCTTGGGAAAGGGGGAAAAACAAACAATCCTTGCGCGCGCAAATATCTCTCGGCTAAGTGCACTTGCTCGATGTCTCGTCCGGTGTTAATGAGATAGCGAATCGTTTCTGCGTCTGGCGGGAAAAATCCGATCGTTGCTCCGTACTCTGGAGCCATGTTCGAAATCGTTGCACGATCTGGAAGGGACAAAGTTGCAACAGCGGATCCAAAAAATTCGACAAATTTTTCAACAACTCCGTGCGAGCGCAAACGCTGTGTAATCGTCAAAACCAAATCTGTTGCAGTGACGCCATTTTTTAGCTCGCCAACAAGTCGCACACCAACAACTCGCGGAATCAAAATGGAAATCGGCTGTCCTAGCATCGCGGCTTCGGCTTCAATTCCACCAACTCCCCATCCGAGCACACCAAGTCCATTTATCATTGTTGTATGTGAATCCGTTCCAACGAGCGTGTCTGGAAAAATTTGTCCATCTTTTGTCGTAACAGTCGTTGCAAGATATTCCAAATTTACTTGATGTACAATTCCTGTTGCTGGTGGAATTACACGGAAGTTTTTGAAAACGTTTTGTCCCCATCGCAAAAATTCATAACGTTCACTATTGCGTTCAAATTCGCGCTCTGTATTTTGTGCGAGCGCTTCCGGCGATCCATAAGAATCAACCTGAACAGAATGATCAATTACTAAATCAACAGGCACTTTAGGATTGATTGCGGATGGGTCTATTCCAAAAGATTTAACTGTTTCGCGCAACGCGGCCAAATCTACTACAGCCGGAACGCCGGTAAAATCTTGCATAAGAACGCGAGATGGATAAAACGGAATTTCTTGGTTATGAAGTTCGTTGTCTCCCCATTTTAATTTTATTCGCTCTGCCATTTCTTCGTGCCCGTTTCGTAAAAGATTTTCAACCAAAATTCGAATAGAAAAAGGCAAATGTGAAACATCCACAAGCGCTGGGTATCGGAATTTTTCAGAGTCAGTTATTATTTCTAAGTTCTGTTTCATAGTATTATGTGACCTCTGCAAAACTGGTGCATTTTCGTCGAACAGGCTGTCGAGCCCGCGAAAACGGCAACAAAATTCTTGGGTAATTAATTTGTTAACCATTCAAAATTTAAACGAAGATTTAAGCATGGAGAGCTGGCTCGACTGGTCGCCTGTAAGATGAAAATGCACCAGTTTTGCAGAGATCACTTATGTCTATTTTTGTAAAAAGCCCAATTGTCGAACTAGATGGAGACGAAATGACTCGTGTTATTTGGGCTCTCATTAAAGACCAGTTGATCTTGCCATATCTTGAGGTTGATCTCAAATATTTTGATTTGGGGATAAAAAACCGCGACTCAACAGACGACAGAGTTACGATTGAAGCCGCTGACGCGATCGCAAAATACAAAGTCGGAGTGAAATGCGCCACAATCACACCAAATGTCGAGCGTGTGAAAGAATATCAGCTCAAAAAAGAATGGCCGTCGCCAAATGGAACGATTCGTGCGAGGCTTGATGGAACGGTTTTTAGAAAACCAATAGTTGTTTCAAACGTTTTGCCTCAAATGCGTTCATGGAAAAAACCGATTGTGATCGGCCGCCACGCTTACGGAGATATTTATAAAAATGTCGAATTTTCAGTTGCGTCAGGACAGACAGCCGAGCTGGTTGTTGGGGAAAATAAAAAAATAATTTATGTGTTTGATGGACCCGGAATTGTTCAAGCTGTTCATAACACAGAAGATTCGATTCGATCATTTGCAAAAGCTTGCATTGCATTCGCGCTTTTTGAAAAAATAGATCTTTGGTTTGCGACAAAAGATACAATTTCGAAAATTTATCACGCGCGGTTTCGGGATATTTTTCAAGAAGAAATTGATTTGCGAAAATCTGATTTAGAAGCGGCAGGCATAAAGTATTTTTACATGTTAATTGATGACGCTGTCGCTCGCGTGATGCGAAGTGAAGGCGGTTTTTTGTGGGCATGCATGAATTACGACGGAGACGTAATGAGTGACATGCTCGCTTCTGGTTTTGGAAGTTTGGGGCTGATGACGTCGGTTCTTGTGAGTCCGTCAGGTGTTTTCGAATTTGAAGCCGCGCATGGAACAGTTCAGCGTCATTATTACAAACATTTGAAAGGCGAGACGACCTCCACGAATTCAACTGCGAGCATTTTTGCGTGGACTGGAGCCATCAAAAAACGCGGCGAGCTGGATATGACTCCAGAAGTCGTCGCGTTTGGAAATCGTCTTGAGAAAGCCGTTGTTGAAACTATCGAGTCAGGTATTGTGACAGGCGATTTAGCATCGATTATTTCAACTCAAAATGTTGTGCCGGTAACTACGCAAGAGTTTATTCACGAGGTGAAGAAGCGTATTGAAAAATAAATTATAAGAATAGATTGAATGAATAGAGTGGATGCGTAAACTGTTGACATTTTTTCACAGGGGTGAAAAGACGTCAACAAACTTTGCTACATAAATTTTTTTCTTTTAGCCTTTTCCTGTGCATCCAAGCAGTTGCATTTTATGGCGCGCGACAGAAGTCATTAACTCTTTCGCCGGTTTTAAAATTTCGCGAGGATCTATCACTCCAGGCTTTTCTTTTAAAAATTTTCTAATACCTGCGTCAAAGGCGATTCGCAGATCTGTATCAATGTTCACTTTACAAATTCCAAGCGAAACCGCTTTTTTGATTTGCGAGTCAGGAATTCCTTTGGCTGAAGCTATTTCACAGCCATATTTTGTGCACAAGGATTTTATTCGCGCTGGCACGCCGGAAGCTCCGTGCAAAACAAGTGGAACAGAAGTTGCCTCTGCCACAGCTTTTAATCTTTCAAAATCCAAATCTGAATCTTTTTTCATTTTGTAGGCTCCGTGGCGCGTGCCGATTGCAACAGCAAGCGCGTCACAGCCTGTTTGATTAACAAAATCTGCGGCTTGAGATGGTTGGGTCATTGCCGCCTCGCGTTCTGTGACAGACACAAAATCTTCTTTTCCTGCAATAAGTCCGAGTTCGGCTTCTACAGAGATTTTTTTAGCATGTGCCAACTTTACAATCGTTTTTGTTTTTCGAATATTTTCTTTGTAGGGAAGTGACGATCCATCAAACATTACACTTGTATAAAAACCGCTTTTTATCGCTTCAACAACCAGATCATAATTTTTTCCGTGATCAAAATGAAATACAACAGGCAATTTTGTTTTTTGCGCCGCAAGATGAACAAGCGCTGATAGTTCTTCCATACCAGCATAGACAATTGCGCCTTCGGAAGTCTGAACGATGATAGGAGAGCGTTCTTTTTCTGCCGCGTTCATCACAGCTTGAAGAGTTTCAAGATTATTGATGTTAAACGCTCCGACCGCGTAGCGTCCGTTTTGAGCTTTTGTGAGAATAGCTGAAAGTGAAGTAAACATAATTAAATAATTTTTGGTTTGAATGACGGATGCTTTTTTAGGCGCGAAGCAATTTGTCTATCAGATAAAAGGCCATCTTGAGGACCGACTTGTCCAATTACTGAAGCAGAATTTACAGATCCCCATTTAAGAGCGTCTTTTGCTGTTTTTCCGTGCATGAGTGCTCCGATAAAACCAGTTGCAAAAGCATCGCCAGCGCCGGTAGCTTCAACCAGTTTTCCTGGAAAAATGTCAATTGAAAGCAAAGTTTTTCCATCAAAGCACGCCGCTCCATTTTTTCCATCTGTAACAACAACGACTTTAGCGCCTAAGCTATAAAGTTCTGTTGCAAGACGAGTTATTTCGTCTATCGTTTTTGAAATTAAGTATTGTGCTTCGCTTCGATTTACAAACAGCACTTCAGCTTTCTGAATCAATTCAAAAAGCACAGGTTTTCGTTCCGAAATTTGAACTGTTCCAGGATTTATGCCAAGTCGGATTTTTTTCTTTTGAACGTAGCGTGCGAGGTTTGAAAAAAAAGGTTCGTATCCATTTCCCATTTCACCAACGTAGAGCCATTTTGTTTCCGGCAATGGTTTTGGAAGGCGATATGCGTTTTGGTTGTGCGCGGTCAGCAATGTTTTTTCACCTTTGAAATTAAGAACTACCGAGTACGCGCTTTTTGCGCCTTTGATCGAACGAACGAAGCGTGTTGAAACTTTTTCTTTTTCAAGTTTTTCAAGTGAAAGTTTTCGAGTTCCATCCTGTCCCATATTTGAAATGACCGCAGTTTTTTGTCCCATTCGCGAAAGACCGACAGCGACGTTTGGAGCGGTTCCTGCGATTTGCGAATCCACCATTTCAACAACGATTTTTCCGCCGTAATCCAAACACAATTGGCATTCAGGCATTTTGAGTTGACATTGAAGGCTCGCGTCGTTTAAGACGACGAATGTGTCGAGTTTGATGTCGCCGATTGTGATGAGATCGAGCATAATGGAAATAGTCATTGAGTCATTGAGTCATTGAGTCGTGGAGTCGTGAAGTGTGAAACAATTATTTTAATTTCAGGACTCGGAATGCGGCAGTGATAATTGATCGTGCGGTAAGTCCAAACGCTTCTTGCAGTTGACGAGGTTCTCCGGATTCTCCAAAACGATCTTGCACTCCGATTCGTTCAACCGGCACTGGAGTTGAAAGACATACTGTTTCAGCCACAGCTCCGCCAAGTCCGCCGACGGCTTGAGCTTCTTCGACTGTTACGATCGCGCCGGTTTCCTTTGTGGCCTTGATGATTGTTTTTACATCAAGCGGTTTGATCGTGTGCATGTTGATGACTCTTGCTTCGATTTTGTGGTCGAGTGATAGAATTTGCGCAGCTAACAAAGCTTCATAAAGAAGAGGTCCAGCCGCTATTATTGTGAGGTCATTGCCGAAGCGATATGTTTCAGCTCGGCCGATTTTGAATGGAGTTTTTTCTGTTGTGAAAACCGGAGATTTTTCACGTGCAAAACGAATATAGCAAGGACTTGAAAGTTTTGCGATTGCAATCGTTGCTTTTTTTGTTTCAAAAGAGTCGCACGGAACAAAAACTTTCATATTTGGCATTACACGCATGATCGCGATGTCTTCAATCATTTGATGAGTCGCGCCGTCTGGCCCAACCGAAACTCCTGCGTGAGCTCCTGCAATTTTCACATTGCTGTTTTGTATCGCGATTGTTGTTCTGATTTGTTCCCAATTGCGTCCCGGAGAAAAACACGCGTAACTTGAAATAAATGGAATTTTTCCAGTGATTGCCATTCCAGCCGCGATCGAAGCCATTGATTGCTCGCTGACTCCAAGTTGAACGAAGCGGTCAGGAAAAGCGTTTTTGAACGCGAGCGAACGTGTGGATTCTGTGAGATCTGCGCACAAAACCACTATGTTTTTGTCTTTTTTTCCAGCTTCGACAAGCCCATCGCCGTATCCATTTCTGGTTGGCACTTGTTCGAGTTTGTCAGGATCAAAAAGATGACGAACAAGATACGCCTCGCGATTAATGCCTGATTGTTGTTTTGTTTTCATAAATTATCTGTCATTGCGAGGGAGTCTTCAGACGACCGAAGCAATCTCCTCGTATAAGTCGTTCCATTTTGGAATAGTCGAGTTGATAAGTTCAACTTTTTTTTTCTTGAACCAGCTTTGAGTTGTTTTTCTCTTGAGATTGCATTGTAAGCTTCTTCGCACATTTCGTAATAAACAAGTTTGTTCAGATTATATTTTTTTGTAAATCCATCTATTAATTTTTCTCTATGTTCCCAGATTCTGCGAACGATGTTGTTGGTAACTCCAATATATAAAACTCGATTGTTGGTATTTGTAAGGATATAGACAAAATAAAGTTTATCTTCCATAAAATATGCATAGATTGCTTCGCGGAGTTTACCCTGAGCGAAGTCCCGCTTCCAGACGGGACCCCGCCAGAGGCGGTGGTCGAAGGGCTCGCAATTACACAAATGAAATCTATTCGTGTTCGCTCTTTATTTTTCCGCCAAGAGTGCGAAGCCACGCGAGCGCAGATTTTGCTTCAGAAAACGTTGGTGGTTTCCCATGCCATAAAAAGTCGTGTTCCATAAAATCAACTCCATATCCTGGAATTGTGTCTGCGATAATTACACTAGCTTTTTCGCTCATGCCGTGCGCTTGTTCAACAGCGCTTACAAAATCACGAATCGAATTTCCAGCACAGCGAATCACATTCAAATTAAACGCTTCAAATTTTGCTTGCAAAGATTCAAGCGGCATGATTTCTTCGGTCGGTCCGTCAATCTGAATGTTGTTTCTGTCGATTATAAAAGTGCAGTTGTAAAGTTTGTTGCGTCCAGCAAAAAGCATTGCCTCCCAAGTTTGGCCTGCTTCGAGTTCGCCATCGCTCATTACACAATAAACTCGCCATGGCGCGTGATTTAGAAGTCCAACATAGGCAATTCCAACTGCTTGAGATGATCCAGACCCGAGCGGGCCAGAAGTTGCTTCAACACCCGGCAGTTTTTCTCGTTCAGGATGTCCTTGAAGAGGCGAGCCGAATTTGCGGAGAGTTTTGAGCCACGTTTTTGGAAAATATCCTGCGTGCGCCATCGCGGCGTAGCGAACAGGACAAATATGTCCGTTTGAAAGAATCAAACGATCGCGGTCTTTCCAATTCGGTCGTTTTGGATCGTGGACCATCACATGAAAATAGAGTGCTGTAAAAATATCAGCCATTCCAAGCGGGCCGGCTGAATGACCAGAGCCTGCCTCGACTAGCATTTTTATAATGTCTTCACGAATTTCAAAAGCTTTTTCTTCGAGTTTTTTGAGTTGTTTGTCGTGCAAGTGAAGTGGTTTTCTCACTTTTGGGCCTATCGCGAGATTTGGCATAGTAAAAACATTGTAGCACAAACTAAAACAGGGCGCGTTGGCCCTGTTTAGTGAAAATTTATTGAACCGTGATCGTGCCTGTCATGTTGCTGTGATACGCACAATGAAATGAATACGTTCCAGCCGTTTTAAAGTATTTTATGAAACTTCCGCCTGCTGTCATTGTTCCTGTTCCCCATACTCCGTCGTCCCCGCTTGCTGAATGTTTTGTAGATCCGTTGTTTACAAACTTCACAGCTCGGCCAGCGCTCACAGTCACGTTGCTTGGTGTGTACATGTTATCTGTGATTGTAACTACGATCGCTGATTGAAGATTTTTGTCTGTATTTATGTCTGTTGCTTCAGCTTTTTCTGCGTTAACGCTGAAACTTGTCGAAATTTCAATAGCAGTGCTGATTTTGTAATTTGGGAAAAATCCATCCGGAACATCATCAATCATTTTATTCCAGTTGCTTCCGTACAAAGTAATCGCGATTGCTTCTGTTGAAACATGACGCAGAGATCCTCCGCTTCCAACAGCGTACACTTTTGGATCACTATTGATTTTAATCATTTTAACACCCGGCTTGTACGTTACATTTCCTCCGATTTGAATTGTTGCCAAGTCTTTATCAGTCAACCAAAGAACACTGTCAAAATTGCTAAACCATGTGAAATACGTTTTGTCGTTTGGGAAAACGTAACGCATTCCATCAGCTCCGTAATAATAAACTGCCGAATACGACTGACCGCGAATTAGGCTTCCTGATTGCAAATTTGCCGGAGTCGTGTAAGTTTGCGCGCTTGCTGTTGAGGTCCAAGTAGCAAACGACATTAAAACTGTCGCAAAAATCGTAAGAGTTGAAACGAAAATGAGAGAAAAACGTTTGGACATAGAGTGAATAGGTGTTAGGTTTTAGTTATTTTACAATTATTGCGCCGCTCATCACAGATTTACTTGCGTATTTTGAATAGTAATTCCATGTTCCTTTTTCAACAAAGTATCGCGTGAAATGCTGTCCTGGTTTAAGTGTTCCTGATCCCCAAACACTATCCCATTCTGTGGCTGAATGATTTGTTGTTGAGTTGTTGACCCATCGAACTGCTCGTCCGCTTTCGATCGTTGCTGTCGGGGGTTCGTAACTTGTATTGTTTATTGAAATAATCGTCGCGGATTTGAGATTCTTGTCTGTATTGATATCGCTTGCATCAGCTTTTTCTGCGGTAATGCTGTATTGTGATGCAAATTCAATTTTACTTCCAATTTCATAGTTTGAAAAAAATCCATCAGGAACATCATCAATTTGTTTATTCCAATTTGCTCCATAAAGTTCTTTCGCGATTTGTTCTGAAACAATCGCGCGAAGAGTTCCGTCGCTTCCAACCGCGTAAACTTTTGGATCGCTATTGATTTTTACCATTTTTACACCAGGTTTGTACGTTACATTTCCTCCAATTTGAATTGTTGCCAAATCTTTGTCAGTCACCCATTTTACAGAACTGAAATTGTTATACCATGTGAAATACGTTTTGTCGTTTGGGAAAACGTAACGCATTCCGTCAGCACCGTAATAATAAACTGAAGAATAAGTTTGACCTCGGAAAAGATCGCCTGACTGGATTGAAGAGATTGGAATAATTGTTGCGGCGTTTGCAGGAAGGACAAAAAGTGCCGAGAGAACCCAGAAGGCCGAGATGGTCGAGAAGAAAAACGTTTTTTTCATAAAAGTTTATTTAACTCTTTCAGTTTACCACTTGGATTGTCTGAATGAAAGATGAGCGAACCAACACATATTCTCTGTATTCCAGCTTTTATGAGCGGCTTGATTAGTTCTTCAGTTACTCCTCCGTCAATTTCAATTATCAAATCTTTGCGATGTTTGCGAGCTTGTTCGATTTTTTCAAAAACAATTTCATCAAATTTTTGACCTTGCAGTCCTGGATACACGCTCATAATTGTGAGCTGATCAATCCTGTGTAAAACCTCTTCAATTTCATGGAGTGGAGTTTCAGGATTGATTGCAACACCAACTTCAAGTCCGAGAATGTCTTTAATGTGACCAACAACAGCGCCAAGTGGACGATGCATTTCCGCGCTCACGATTGCGCGTGTGAATGTTGGAACGAGTTGTTTGAACTGTTCTACGATCGGGATTGGATTTTCAACCATGAGATGCGTTTCTATCGCGACTTTTGTTTTGATCGCGCCGATCGCGGTAGGATTAAACCAGGTTGTGTTTGGGAAAAGCGTTCCATCAAGCACATCAATTTGAATGATGGCGCAATCGTTTTCGACAGCACGCAGATTTTTTTCAAATTCTTTTTTTGATTCGACAAGCAGTGCAGGAACTATTTGTGGCATAAAGAAAATTATGGTAGCCGCGGGCTTTAGTCCGCGTGGTCGTATTCTTGATTCTCAATTTCCTTAACTTTATTTAGTCTACGAACATGACGGTCAGCGCCTGAAAATTCCGTTGAGAGCCATGCGTCAACAATTTTTTTCGCGCCTTCGATTTTCAGATGGCGTCCAGGCAAACAAAGAATGTTCGCGTTGTCGTCTGTGCGAGATGTTTTTGCCACTTTTTCGTCAAACCCTGTTGCGGCTCGCGCGCCTCGAACTTTGTTTGCCACAATACAAATTCCTTGCGCATTTCCGCAAATTACAATTCCATGCGAGCCATCGTCCGTAACCACACGTTTTGCAACAGCATATCCAAATTCCGGATAATCATCATCTTGAACCAGATCTTGATTCCCCATATCAACTACTTTATAGTCTTTGGTATTTAAGTAATCCTCGAGCGCTTCTTTAAGTGCCCATCCTCCATGATCAGCTCCAATGTAGATTGTTGGTTTGTTCATAATAAAAATATTTTATCACAATCGCAGACAAACACAGTAATTTTTCTGTTTTCTCGCTACCTGGTAGCGAGAAGTTGGTTTTTTTGATTTTTTCTAGATTTTTTGGCATACTCGATGCGTATGCCCGGTAGGACAACAATGATCCGTCTCTTGTCCTTCTGTGCTTTAACACAAGCTGTACGACACCCTACGTAAGGAGTCGAAACAACGGCGGATAAAGAAAATTAACAAATATCATTGTTGTACTACCGGGTATGAATTTTTCACAACGTGAGCAAGAAATCCTAAAACAATGGGACGATCGAAAAATTTTCAAAAAAACATTGGAGAAAGACGCGCCTAAGGGCTCGTTTGTGTTTTTTGAAGGTCCGCCAACAGCAAATGGACGGCCTGGCATTCATCATGCCGAATCCCGTGCGTTTAAGGATAGCATTCCGCGTTTTCGCACAATGCAAGGGTATCGAGTTGTGAGAAAAGGCGGTTGGGACACACATGGTTTACCTGTTGAAATTGAAGTTGAAAAGCAACTTGGGTTCACTGGCAAAGCCCAGATTGAAGAATTTGGGATCGCGAAATTTAATGAGCTTTGCAAACAAAACGTTTGGAAATATAAAAAGGAGTGGGAAGAATTTACAAAGCGACTCGGTTTTTGGGTTGATCTTGAAAATGCGTATGTTACTTACGCGCCAGAATACATTGAATCTTTGTGGTGGGTGATCAAACAAGTATGGAATAAAGGACTTTTATACAAAGATTACCGTGTGACACCTCATTGCCCGCGTTGCGGAACGTCATTATCAAGCCACGAACTCGCGCAAGGATATAAAGATGTGAAGGATTTGAGTGTGACGGCGAAGTTTAGAATTGAAAGTCATGGAGTCACAGAGTCATGGAGTAATGGAACTTCGGAATACATTTTGGCGTGGACAACAACGCCGTGGACATTGCCTGGGAATGTCGCGCTTGCTGTTGGAAAAGATATTGATTATGTGAAAGTGAAACAAGGTGATGAATTTTTGTGGTTAGCAAAAGACCGTCTTCAAATTTTAACAGGCGAATATGAAATCATCGAAGAAGTAAAAGGCGAAAAACTGGTTGGAAAAAAGTACGAACCGCTTTATCCGTATCTTAGAGATGTCATTGCGAGGAGCGAAGCGACGAAGCAATCTAGCGAAGAGATTGTTTCTATGGGTCAAGGTCTCCCTCGCAATGACAGAGATTCTGCTTTCACTATCGTTCCCGCCGATTTCGTCACAACACAAGATGGAACCGGAGTTGTTCACACAGCTGTAATGTACGGAGTTGATGATTTTGAATTGGGAAATAAAATTGGTCTTCCAAAACATCATGTTGTGAAACTTGACGGGACGTTTATTGAAGGAATGGATTTTCTTTCCGGTCGTTTTGTGGCTGACGAAGCTGTTGCTGTTGATATTATAAAAGATTTAGCGCATCGCGGACTTTTGTTCTCAAAAGAAAAGTTTGAACACTCATATCCGCACTGTTGGCGATGCAAAACAAAACTCATCTATTACGCAAAAGATTCTTGGTATATCGCAATGACTAAACTACGCGATGAACTTTTGAAACAAAATGACAATATCCACTGGGAGCCGGAGCATATTAAGAATGGGCGATTTGGTGAATGGTTGCGCGAGGTGAAAGACTGGGCGTTTTCGAGAGAGCGTTATTGGGGAACACCGCTTCCGATTTGGGAATGTGAAAGTTGCAAACATCAAATGTGTGTTGGGAGTTTTGAAGAGTTGCAGTCATTGCGAGCGACCAACGGAAGCGAAGCTATCTCTGCGACTGAAGAGATTGCTTCGGTCGGCAAGAGCATCCCTCGCAATGACGAGGCAAATTTCGATCCTCATCGTCCTTATATTGATGAGATTAAAATCGTATGTGAAAAATGTTCAGGTTCTGCAAAGCGTGTTCCGGATGTGTGTGATGTTTGGTTTGATTCAGGCGCAATGCCGTTTGCGCAGTGGCATTATCCATTTGAAAATAAAGAGATTGTTGATTCAGGTGAAGAATATCCGGCAGATTATATTTCAGAAGCCATTGATCAAACTCGTGGATGGTTTTATACACTTCTCGCTGTTGCGACTTTGCTTGGGAAAGAACGGCCGTTTAAAAATGTGATTTGTTTAGGACACGTTTTAGACGCTGAAGGAAAAAAGATGAGCAAGTCTCTCGGAAATATAGTTTTACCGATGGAAGCAATGGAAAAGTTCGGCGCTGATGCAATTCGTTGGTACATGTACACAATCAATCAGCCAGGTGAGTCAAAACGGTTTGATGAAAAAGCGCTTTCAGAAATGGTGAAAAAGAATTTTGGAATTTTGTCGAACGTTGTTTCTTTCTATAAAATGTTTTCTACTCCACGACTCCACGACTCCACGACTCTACGACTCCACATTCTCGATCGTTGGATTCTCGCGCGACTTCACAAACTCACAAAAGAAACAACTTCAAGACTCGAAAATTATATTATCACTGAAACCGTTCGAGAGCTCGGAGATTTTATTGATGATCTCTCAACTTGGTATGTTCGTCGTTCGCGCGATAGGTTTAAGGGCACAAACGAAAAAGATAAGCAGTCTGCGATCGCGACTTTGCATGAATGTCTTTTGACTTTTTCAAAACTTATCGCGCCGTTTGCGCCGTTTTTAGCTGAAACTGTTTATCAAGACATTGGAGGAGAAAAAGAATCTGTTCATTTGGAAGATTGGCCGGCGTTTGATGATTCTATGATTGATGAAAATCTGCTTTTGGATATGAAAACCGTTCGCGGAATTGTTTCTCGTGTTCTTGAACGTCGTTCAGAAGCTCAAATTCCAGTGCGACAAGCGCTTGGTTCAATGAAAGTAATTCTTCCAACAGGAGAACTGTCTCAAGAATATCAAGATTTGATTTTGGATGAAGTGAATGTCAAAAAGATTGAAGTTCAAAAAGGCGATTTGTCAGTTGAACTTGATTTAACTCTTACACCAGAACTTTTGCGTGATGGAATTGCACGCGAAATTATTCGTCGTGTGAATACGCTTCGAAAAGAGAAGGGCTTGACGATCAATAATCGAATTGAATTGTTTGTTTCGGGTTCAGACGAAGTTTTTCGAGTTGTCGAAGAACATCGTGCTGAACTTTTGCACGGAACACTTTCAGATTTGATTCGCACAAAAGGCAGTTCGCCAGAAACAAGCGAATCGTTTCTAGTAAACGATCAGAAAGTTGTTGTTGGGTTTGATGTAAAGTGATGGCATCTCGTCACTTAGTGACGTGGAATGTTTACAACTTTTCACAGGGGTGAACTTTTGTCAGCAAAATTTTTGTTATAACTTTTGTCAGCAGTTCAACCAGTTCAACTGGTTCACTTGATTCATCTTGATCGTATTTATGAATTTATTAGTTTCATCTTTATTGCATTCTTCAGTTCTAATAGTTCCGCTCAATGATGCGGAATCTATTTTGATCAGCCAGATCGCGCAAAAGATCGGCTTGCAAACAATTCTTTCAAAACAAACTCACGGCGCGTCGCTTGATAAAGGCCGCGATTATTTTCCAATCATCAAAAAAGGCAAATTCAAAAAAGTGATCGCTGTTGAAATGCCGGGGCCTAAAACGGAAACTAAGTTGAAAAAACTCGGAATCTATTTTGTTATTATTGATCATCATCATTACACAGGTTTGGATCGCGCGCACGACGCATCTCAAAAGATGTTGCCTTCGTCACTCGAGCAATTTCTCAAACTTTTCAAACTTACAGACACAAAATTAAAAACATTAGGTTTTGATCCGAGATTAGTTCGCGGGATAGGAATTTATGATCGCGGTTTCATTTGGGCGCTTCAAGAAGAAGGTTATGGCAAATCAGAGATAAAAAGCGTTCTCGCTTTTCACGATGCGCTTATTTCACAAATCCACAATCCAAAAACCGAAGCGCGAAAACAATCAATCGCAAAACGCGCATGGCAAAGTCGAAAAAAATGGCGAGAATTTTTTATTGTTGAAACAAAAGCGGACATTCAACTTCGTCCGCGTTTGTCGCGAATTGTAGCAGAAGAATTTGAAAAACCAACTCCGCTTATTGTCATTGAACACAAACGCGGTTTGATTTATATTCAAGAGTCTGACAAAGCGATAGATCTTTTTCAAAAGTTCGGCGGATTCACATTTGGCCAAGATCGTAATTGGGGGTATCGTAATGAAAAAAGGAAAAGGCGTGTTACAGTCCGTGATGTAAAAAAAGTTTTATTGAACCAATAAGCCTGTTGCTAAATAATTTGTCAGAATAACAATAGTAGATTGCGGATAAGTAATTAAGCTAAATTAAGCCAAAAAGTATAGAAAGTGCCACTGAACCCTTGACAGTATTTTGGTTTCGTGGTATACTGCTGTTGTAAGGATGAGAACAGAAAGAAAGGGAAACGAGAACATTCAAACAATTTAATGTGTCGCCTAGGAAACGACACTTCGCTATAAAGAGCGAGAGAGCCCGACTCTGGGGTTACAAGAGAAACCAGCTAAATCAGCTGTCATTGCGAGGAAGTCTAGCCTTAAGGCAAGACGACGAAGCAATCTCAGTGTTTAGCTTGTGAAGCAGGTTTTGGAATTCTCTCTAACAAAGGATTCTAAAACCTGCTTTTTCTTTATGAAAAAGCAACTCGTAGTGCTCGGATAGATAGGAGTGGGGGCCGCAAGGTCACCAAAAGCGAGAGAGCTTAATCCTATTTACCAGAGTCTACACTCTGACAATCTCCGGCCTTTTGGCTGGATCTTCCGGGGACGACAACCGGAAACGTCGAGGTCGCTGGAATACGTCCGTTCGCCTGATGGTTATCAGGCGAACAGGCACAAGGCGATCTCCCCAATGTGAGTCAGATCACATTGTGGTAATGAGTGCGCAAGAGTGGAAATTAAACTTCCATTCCTTGCACTCCTTATCACTAAAACATGTGGTAGACGCAGGCTTCAGCCTGCGTGACTTCGCGAGAGAGGAGTGTTCGTTACAACTAAATAATCTTCGATCGTTTTTTCTGAACTCAACCGTTTTTGAACTATCCGTCCGTGCACGACACTTTGTGCCGAATGCGCGAACAACGGACTCAAAGAGCAGGTGACTTTGGATAACGATCTTCCTTAGCTCGTAATCTCTATATTTATGAGTTTTGGAAGCGCCACCTCATGTGAGGCGACGCGACTGATTTTGGGCACCCATGCCCTCCGCTTGATGCGGAAAAAATGGGGAGAAATAAAATGTGCCAGATGAATTGTACCCGCGCGGCCGCCGCGCGGGCAATCTTCTCGGCGAAGGCGGCGGGCCGTCAGGCCCCCGCCTTCTACCTCGGCGTTCTCGCCGCGTACGCGCGGCAGGACAAGGCCGAGGAGACCCGCAGGGCGTACCTGCGGGCCCGTGGCTGGCGCGTCTCGCGCTAGCTCGCCACAAAAAAGAGGAAAGGAAAAAAAACGATGAGTAACTAGCAACATCCGCGTTTGATTGGCACGCGGGTGTGAAGAAAAAGCGGCAAAGGTCCGCAAAGTCAGTCCGGGGTGTTCGTACTCCTCGTTAGGGTCGCACCAAAATACGGACGAGTTTCGGCTCGTAAAAACCGAAAAAGCATTCGGGGAGCGTTGCGATTGCACATCGCTTCGCTCCCCAACTCACTTTGCTACT
>JACQXU010000029.1 GCA_016208545.1 Candidatus Uhrbacteria bacterium
TATCTGCCTCGCTGTCAGAGCTGGTGGAACTCCACGAGATTCGTTTACTTCCGTACGGGTTGTAATCAAGCAGCTCCACCATGATACCACTGTCATCGGTCACGACGCTTGTGGAACCAAGGTGATCGGTGAGGATGGTGTTGGTCGTAGATCCTGAGCCTGTCGAAGGATTGTTTTCAACAGAAGCTGTAAGACCAGATGGTCCTGTCACATAAACCGTCGAGACGCCATCTTTCACCGAATAATCTGTGGTTGGATAATACGTTGTGCCAGATTCAGAGCTCTTCACAACACGGCGTATGTCGTGATCGTAGGAATATGTGACAATATTTGAAGTTGAAGTTGTCGTGTCTGTGCTTGCTTGTGTGTACGTCACCTCCAAATATGGATCATACGAAACTCCAGAGTATTCAGAAGAACGATAAAGAAGACGATTATACGTTGTGGCAGTCGTTGAGGAACTTGTGAAAGCAGAATCTATAACATCATGACCCTCGCGCAGAGCGAGTTTGGTCGCATCTATTTTTGAAATCCAACCGAGTCCTGTGGTGTTGAGGGTGAAAGAGAGGTAGGAGTAGGTGGTGACGTTTGTGATGTCTTTACGCTCGTTGGTATCAATGCCTTCTGTTGGGCTGTTTACGGATCCTGCAAGGTAATAGTCAGCCGTCGAGAGTGTAGACGTATTCGGTTGTGAAGCTTGAACCACACTCACGAAATCATCGCCGTCGTTATCTTGGTTTGTCTTCAAGTAGACATAGACGTTGAGCGCGGCAGAGGTTACGGTCGCGTCGTCGGGAATCGAAGATGTATCAAAAGGCAAGAAGGAACGGGCAATGAAATATGAAGAAGTGGATTTATACGTTCCTACCTGTCCGTAGGTCCCAGTGGAGGACGTATACCCGCCACTTGTAGCATCATGTGCCGTGTCCCACGACGCGCTGTTTTTGTAGATCCACCCATCCCCTGTGGTTGGATAGAATTTTACTGTGGCGGTTGTTGCTACTGTTGGAGAGTTTGATGCTGTATTTTCCGCCGAAGATGTGAGGCGATTTTTGTAATCCCAGGTGTAGGCCACCGAAGGCTCTGAGCCTGTCGAAGAGTCGCTTATGAGATTTCCGTTTTTGTCGTAGCTGTACACAACTGTCGAGCCATCGGTTTTTACAACGCTCGTTACGGCGTGAGGATTTGCATAGTCTGTCCCATTATAAGAGTATGTTCCAAAATCCGAACGGTAAATAATGTTTCCAATCGCGTTGTAGGCGTAAGTTATTATTGTATTGTCGTCATTTGTTGCGCCAGATGTGGTCGCAGAGGTGAGTCGATACAAATCATCGTAAACATATTCACTTGTTTTTGCTGTTTGTGTTTCTGATGCGTCAACGATTTTGGTGATGTTTCCGACATTGTCATAAGTGTAAATGAGTTCTTGCAAAGTTGTTACAACAGGTTCAGATGTGTTTGTTGCTTGTGTGTACGTTACTTCCAAATACGGATCATACGAAACTCCAGAGTATTCAGAAGAACGAAGATAGAGATAATTGTATTTTGAGTATGCCGTTGATGAACTGACAAATGGCGAATCAATTACATCATGTCCTTCACGAAGTCCGAGCTTTGTAACACTAGTTTTTGAAATCCAATCACGACCTGTTGAGTTCAAATTGAAAGTCAGATATGCGTTTATCGAAACATTTGTAATATCTTTTCTTTCACTCGTGTCTATTCCTTCAGTTGGATTATTTATGTCCCCAGCAAGATCAAAATCCGCAGTTGAAAGGGAAGTTAAGCTAGGTTGAGAAGTTTGAACAACTGTCGCAAAATCATCACCATCATTATCATCATTCTTTTTTGAATAAACATAAACTTTCAATTTAGTATCTGTGATTGTTGCATCATCTGGAAGAGAAGAAGTATCAAACGGAATAAATGAGCGATTGATGTAATAACTTGAACCTGATTTTGATGTTCCAACAATTAAATTTGTTGATGAGTAATAAGAACTCGAACCAAATGTTGAGTCGTGAGCTGTGTCCCATGAAGAATTTGATTTATAAATACGTCCATCGCCTGATGTTGGATAGAAGCTCACGGTTGTGGTGGTTGTATTTTTCGTGGCGCCAATTTCTGTTTTGAATCCGGTTGTGACTTTTTTTATCAAACGATAACGCGCGTTGGCATCGTATGTGTAAGTTGTAGTTGTTCCGTTCGCGTTTGTTTGCGAAACCGCTTGTCCGTGCTGTCCGTAATCTATATTTGAAACAACAAAGATAAAATTTGAATCCAACGAACTTTTCTTTTCAATTGTTTCGAGTTTGCCAAACGTGTTGTAAGTATTTCTGACTTGCGTACCATCCGGATTAGTCGTCAGAAGCACATTGTCTTGTCTGTCGTACGTATAGCCGGTTGTTGAGATTGTGCCATTGATCGTGATTTTTTCGGACGCTTTATTTCCACGAGTGTCATAAGTGTATTCGGTTGTTGTTCCGCCGTTTACAGCGGCTTTGCACAACTTTCCTATTCCGTTTACACAAAAGTCGTAGGAATAAACAATATCGTTTTCACTTGTTTGACGATTTAGCGCGTCATAACCGTAAGTTACTGTCACGCCATTTGGAGAAAGTGAAGTTACAATATTTCCAGCATCATCATAGGTGTAAGTCCAGATGCCAAATGTTGTGTCTGTTGGGTTATGTAAATCTTGCGCGGTCAGACGTCTGGACAGGCTATCGTATGTGAAGGATCGAATGTTTCCGAGCGCATCTGTGAGTTTGATGAGATTGTTTTGAAGATTGTACTCGTAATTTGTTGTGTAATCATCTGTTCCATTCTGCTCAATAACGGTTGTGAGACGATCGTATGCGTCTTTGATAAAAATTTTTGATTTACCACTAGGATCCGTAACAGTCGTTTCCCATTTATCGAAAAAAGAATTCGTTGTTCCAACACTCGTTGCGACATTTATCGTTCTGCCAAGAGCATCATAAGAAAAAGTGGAGAAAAGCGCGGAATCAGTTGTTGCGTTTGTGCGAAGAGTCCCGGAAGACAGATACGGCAGTGATTCTTTTTGAATATACTCACGATTGTCATACACAATATCTGTAACAGCAAAGCTGTTTTCTGTTTCGGTTTCTGTGCGAGTTTGGATAATACGATCAAAGCCGTCTGTGTATGAATAAACGTCTTTTGACAGGTTCTCTGAAAGAAAGTCGCTCTGTTTTGTGCGCTCCCCAATTGTCTCGCTCACATAGGAATATGTTGTCTTGATTTCAAGTGTTGTTGCGCTGTTTAGACTTGACTGCTGATCTTCAAGCGGACGATCAAAAGCGTCATACACCGTCTTTGTGATTTTTTCGTTTGGAGACGTCTCTTGTATCGGTTTGCCAGAAGAATAGTCGTACTCGATCTGTGTGGATTGGTTCAATGCGTTTGTTACTGTTATTGGATAAAGATTGTAGGAATCAGGAGTGTAGATGGTTGAATTGTTGAGAGGATCAAGTTCCTTTGTCAAAAAACCAAAATTATTATACTCACGTTCAATATCAATATATTGAAGGCCAGTTTTCCAACGCTCTTGCCGCGTCAGATTACCCTTGTTCACCAAACCAAAAGGTTGGATATCATAATGCGACTTTGTTTCAGAAATTTTTGTTTCCGCTTGATCTGTCACAAATTCTAAAATTGGAAGACCGTTTAGATGATCCAACACGTTTGTCGTATAAGAAATCGTTGTGATTCGTTTGTCTGAACCCGTATCGCTAAATGTCCCGTCATTATTTCCATTCACTTCTCCCCATTCTGTCATGCTGATTTTGTTTCCGTTTGTATCATCGTATGTGTAACTTTCTGCGCGATCCTGATGGCTTGCGTTTGCGCCAAAGTCTAATCGAAGAGACGAAGCTAGTTTGACAAACCAAGATCCTTTGCCAAGATTTGCCAGTGCAGTCTTATCCCATTTATTTATCGTTGTGGAAAATATTTTTCCAGCGCTATCCGCAGTTTCCACACGAAATGCTTTGCCGATTTTGGAAAAATGGTCATCGTATTCTCCGAGCGAAATGTCAGTAGAGTTTCCTTGGTGATACCATGTTGTGACAGTATTTCCATCAGCATCTTTACGCACTATGGAATTAAACCCAGCGAACTTTCTATCGAGTAGATTCGTGTAATAGTAGAATCCATCTTTATATGTGTAGGTAAAACTAGAGGTCGTTCCAAAACCATCGTCGTTGGTGATAGAATCAACCACTTGAATCACAAAAGGGAGTTTTGGATTTTCTGCGTGACTATCTTTGTAAGAGATGTTAGTACTTCCACCTGTTGGATACAAAATTTGTACAAGCTGATCATTGTGTGTGCCTGTGTTTAGTGTTGTGTAAGTGGTTGGCGGATAATCTTGGCCTACCGCGCAAAACTCATCTATTAATCCATCAGCATCGAGATCCCCGATTTTTGTCATGAAATTATAGATACAACTTCCTTCTGGTTTCCAAGCTGGCGCGTCTGTCCATCCAGATCCTGTGTTGAGCCAAGCGGAAGAATCGTACTTCGTTTTTCGTGCAAAATCTATCAATCCGTCATTGTTAAGATCAATCATACGCACTCCACCATCTCCGCCGTTTGTACTTTCCAAAAAACCTGTTGGCGGTTTGAACGATGGATCAAGTATCCATCCAGATCCTGTGTTGAGCCAAATATATGGAACGGTCCATCCTCCGCCACGAAGAATATCAACAAGTCCGTCGTTGTTTACGTCCGCAAACGCCACGCCAAAATAAGAGGAAAGCGATTCTTGAACAGGGAAAATGAATGCTCCCTCTGATATCTGATTTGCCCATCCAGTTCCAGTGTTGAGCTGAATAGTTGTATAACCGTTATCCGCTTTGATCCAATCAGGCAAACCGTCGCCATTAATATCAATAAGCCACATACCTTGATGTATTTGGCCTTGTGCTTGAATGAAACTTTCAGAAAAATCTGAATAACTTGAGTCAAATTTCCAACCAGAGCCAGTGTTTAAAAATACGTTGTTGATCGATTGATTACGAACAAGGTCGGTCAGTCCATCTCCATTTAGATCAACAGCTTGAATTCCATTATCATAACTGCCATTGCATTTACTCCCAAAGGGTATTTCAATCGGAGGTAGCCATGTTGCAGACGCGATCCAACTGGAGCCTGTGTTAAGATACGCATCTCGCTCAAGTTTCCCGCATTGTGTTCCAACAGAATAATTCATGACAGACGAAAGAATGTCGGGCAAAGCATCACCATTAACATCTGCGACTATCACACCTGTATCTGTGTACACAGGCGAAACCCAAAGTTCGTCTCCAAATGTTGCTCCGATACTTTTGACTGAATAAGTTGATTGAGTTTGATAAGTGAAAGTTGTTGGATTTCGCGTTATCGTGTCTCCTTCTTCACTGTGTCCGGTTTCCTGAATTGAAGTGAGTAGAGATCGCAGGCCAGCTTGACCAGCGCTGTAATCAAGATTGTAAGTTCGAACCAATCCATTATTGACTTTCACTTTTATTTGATTTACATGCATTTTGGTTTGAACTAAAAATCCTTCTTTGTAACTTTTTCCAATATCTTCACGCGCTTCACGTACAAACTCAACAGTGAAGATACCATTCGTGGTTCCATTGCCAGTATAGGTAATTATTTTTGGATAAATTTGACCCGTATCTTTTTCGTAACTAAATGAAACGAAATTATCATTGCGATCCCGAATTTCTGAAATCATCCATTTGAACACCTGTGTTGAGTTATTCGGATTGTCCTGACGCGAATCGGATGTTGAACCAAACGTATAAACCGTTCCTTGTTTATCGTACACAGTCCACACAGTTCCATTTGAAATATCAGAAGGAACATATTCCAGGAATTCGCCAGTATCATTTTTTGCGCCATAGGTCGTGTTTGTGCGTGCGGAAAGTTCACCGGAAAGCGAAGAAGTAAAATCATCTTGATTAAATAATTCTTGACTACCTTTTTTGTTCAATCGTTGGATGAAAGGAATTGATAAAGACCATCCATATCCAAAAATACTTGCTGATTCATTCTGTTGATTGTGATAATTCAAACGAACATCAGGTTGCATTCCATTTCTTCCTGGAGGAATAGTAATTGGATACGTATAGACAAGCGCACCTGTATTTTCGTCAGTATCGGGAAGGAATTGTTTTATTGTTGAAGGAACAATGTTATTTTCAGGATTTGATGATGTAGGTATTGTAGGTGCTGTTTGCGGGCTTAATAGAGGTTTATTATTTTCATTATTTTTGTTTTCATCTTGAATCTGCTGTGGTAATTGTTCGTCTATTTTTTCGATTGGCGGCATTCTTTGCGCAAAAACTGGAAGAATTGGGGAAAAAACAAACAAAAAAACGAACACTAAAAATGCCCGTTTTTTTACCCATACCATTGTATAATAGTGTGAGTCAGTCATATAGATATCACACTATTAAACAGGACTCCATAAATAGCCAAAATTGTGCAGGACTTGTTTTTCGCATTGAAAAATCCTCACGGTATCTACGGATACCGCTGTGGTTTTTCAATGCTCCAAAACTGCGTCCCGCGCAATTTTGTCTTATTTCTAAGTCTTGTTTCATAGTGTGATGTCTATAGATTTACTTTCAAAGTAACAAATGAGGTGGAAAAGTCAAGTAATTATTGAATCATTTTTGATTTAGATAACTCTTCATCTGCTGGATTGAGTTGTATGGATAGGAAGACTGCCTCGAGTTCATTTGTTAAAACGTTTTTTGCATCAAATGAATAACGGAAGAACCCATTATTTTCTTTTAGTTGTGTGTATAAATATTTGCGGCCAGTTTGATCTATCTTTTTAATCCATTGAACATTGTCAACCATAACCACTTCAACAGATTGAAATTTAATTCCTTTACTGCCTAAATTTTCTGAATGCGCGTTCATCCACTCCTTAAATTCCGTTTCTTGATCTAAATCATAACTTTGTGAAAGTTGCACAAAAATTTCAGCATCTGATTGTGATAAAGAATCCTTATTGGAATAAATTCGAATTATTGATGCGTTTCCAGCATCAGTTTCAGAAGCAATCCATTCATCAGGAAGACTGAACACGAAATTTAATTTTGATTGTTTCCACAATGTTGTTTTCGATGCGGAAATAGAATCTGTTGTCGTAGATTTTGGTATAAAAACGACTACTGCAGTAAAGATGAGAGCGAGAATAACAAAGATTGATAGAACGATTTTTGATTCTGTTTTCATACTTAGAATTTATTTTTGTGAATTAAAAAGATCGTAACTGACAACCATAACACAATTTGAAATTCATGTCAAGTATTTTGAGGCTAAATTTAGATAAAAAGTGCAAGATGTCAGAAATTTTTGACAGAAAAAAACAACCGTTTTGCATTGTCAAAACGGCCGGTTTTTGGGTTTTGTGATTTTGCGATGTCAGACTAACAAAACAG
The DNA here is from genome assembly GCA_016208545.1 of Candidatus Uhrbacteria bacterium. Taxonomy (GTDB): domain Bacteria; phylum Patescibacteriota; class Patescibacteriia; order UBA9934; family GWF2-40-263; genus JACQXU01. Next base: position 7,467 of record JACQXU010000029.1, read on the forward strand.
GATGTCAAGTTTAATTATTTGACAAACAATTATCTGTATGAAACGCTGGTTTTTAAGGAGGTCAACATGTTCATTCCGAGACCAGAGTGCTCAAATGAATGTTCCATTATTGGATGGATTATCGCTCGTAGAGCGCATCGAGATATTCTCTTTTTAGATTTACGCATGGCGCAAGGCGGCGAAATACAAGTCGTAATTACTCGCGAGACAAGCGGTGTTGATTTCGATAAACTCAGTAAACTTCCGCTTGAGTCATCTATTATTGTCACAGGGCATGTGATAGAAGTCGATCGTTCACATAAAAGAGAGCTGCAAGCCGATCAAGTTCAAGTTGTGAGTGAGGCGACACACAATCCACGCGTGAACTTGAGTAGAGATTTCGACTGTTTCGATCCTAAGAATGCTGACCACGTTCTCTCGAATCGGCACCTCTATCTTCGTCATCCGAAACTCGCGGCGATAATCCGTTTCCGTTCGTTGGTCATGCGAACAATGCGCCAATGGTTTGACCAACACAGTGTGATTGAATTCACAGCTCCAGTGCTCACTCCCGTTCCATTGTATGAGGATAGAACCGCGATCTCTTTTCGACTGGATTGTGATGCCGCACAGAAGGATCCGATTTTTCTAACGCAGTGCGTTGGATTATAATGGTCGGGGAAAATTAGACAGTCTTTGGAGCACAGGTTCCCCCTTAGGAAGGGGTATAATGACCTCGTATGAAGAAGACATTCACGATCAAGGAAAAAGTAGCGATTGCGTTACGCGCTCTCTCGGAGACAGAGA
>JACQXU010000017.1 GCA_016208545.1 Candidatus Uhrbacteria bacterium
TCAACGCGATTAAACGGACATCTTATGCGAACGATTTTTCGCGACATCGCGCATCCAGTGATGGTAAAAGATCCAACACGTCCTCTTTCAAAATGGACAGAGCCGGTTTTGATCGCGGCCGGGTGGAAACCGGGATGGTCAACTGATTATGTTGCAACGCGTTTGGCAAAACGTTTCAAAGCGAAAGTTGTTGTGAATTTGTCGAACGTTGATTATGTGTATGATAAAGATCCTAACAAACATTTTGACGCAAAACCGATTTGTGAGATGAGTTGGAAGGATTTTCGAAAAATAGTCGGCAACAAATGGGATCCTGGAATGAATGTTCCGTTTGATCCGATCGCATCGCGTTTGGCACACCAATCCGGAATTTCTGTTGCGCTTCTCAACGGAAAAAACATCAAGAATTTGAATGACTTTTTGTCCGGCAATGAATTTGTCGGAAGCGTAATCGGAGGACACAACTCTTGACTTTTCGCCGCTGGTGTGGTGAAATATTTTTGTCTATAGACATCACTTCCAAAATCGGACTTAGAACCCAAGAAAAATTGATGAATGGCGCGGTTTTGCAACTCAGAAAAACCGCAAATGTATCCGTAGATACATTGAGGATTTTTCTGAGTGAAAAACAAGCCAGTCACAATTTTAATGGGTTATTGAGTATGATTTTGGAATGTGATGTCTATATGCAGGAACGCAGGGAGGAGGAAGGAGAGTTTAGATGAAGTTCATGGCCGCGGTTCTGTTTTCGTTCGCAGTGTTCGTCTCACAGGCCAAAGCGCAGTCGTTCTCGGAGGAGGGAAAGGACTATCTGGCCGTTGCTGATGGTGTTGATGCAGACGTCGCCAAGCTCAATCCTGACGAGAGTGCGATCGTTGGTGTTGTCAAGAACGCACTCGGCCGTGCCGACGAGATGGAACTTAGATATCTCATTGTCAGACTCAAGAGTAATTATCCTGAATGGCAAATCACAAACGTGTCTCAACGCGCATTCTGGATTGAGGTCGTGAATATTGCTATCATTCACGCCCATTGGCGAAATTCATGCTCTGATCGTGACGATGTGTTGGCGCTCTACGTGGTTGAGTATCTTGAGAAGAAAGACGAAGTATGCTTGCGGCTATCAGAAGCAGTTAAGTCTATTGGTAGCGTTCAGCCCAAACAGCCTCTTGCCACTAGTCAGCATGAAGACTGCACAAAATCAGACCCCGTGGCCATTGCGCGATTCGATCGCGCGCTGACCTACTTTTACGTCAGGCACTACGGTCATTACAAGTGCGAGCGCGTTCAAGAGTAATCTTTCCTGTTCGTAACTCGCGAGCAGGTTTTTTAATTCAACGATTCGAAAAATTTTTTTGCAGAAACGAAGTGCGGAAGATGATATTGTTTTGCAATTTTTTTTGTATTTTTTTTGTATCCAAAAATTGCAACGGGTGTGATTTTTACTGGTTTGTGGAAAATTACTTCGTTGTATTCGATGAGTTTATGTTTTTGTTTTGGTAATGGTTTGTATCCATTTTCAACTCTGAATTGATTTACTTTTTTCCATACAGAATCCAGAGAAGGGAATTTGTTTAATAATTTTTTGATATCTTTAAAGACAAATTTTTCAAAACCAGGAATTAGTTTATGATTATAGTACAAATGCAAGTTTTCTTTTATTCGATAATACTGAACAATGATTTTTTTTGCATCTGATAAAAGTACAAGATCAAATGGGTAAATATAATCGGGTTTCTGCCTCGTTTTGAAAATTAAACCTTGAGCGCGATAAGTATTTAAATAATTTTTGTGTAAAAAAGAACAAGCGAGCCTTTTTTCTCTGCCGAAACTTTTTGTATTAAGTCTAAGAGTATTTGTTCTAATAATATCATCAATTGATTGGAATTTTTCTTTTTTCTTTCCATTCAATGTTTTCAGAACGAAATCTTCTTCAAATGATTTTGCAAAGTATTGTTCTTGCATAATTGATATTGTAAACACAACATTATTACGCACCAATCATTTCATAAAATCCTCCAAAATGAAAGGTCTTGACATCGGTTCCAGATTCTTATAGCATATCTTCGAACTAAAGATTCGCCGTAGAAAACGGGTTCCGAAAGGATAAATCCCGTCGAGGTGAGAACATACGTGTTTTATCGTATTTTCGACCTGCGGTAATGAATCCGCAGTTTTATTTTAAAGGTCGAAAATTAGAAGCAAGTAGCAAGAAGTAAGTAGTAAGTATATTCTAAAAGCGAATATACCAGCTACCAACTACTTGCTACTAGATACTAATTATTCCTATGCCAAAAACACGTGCACAAAAAGAAACAATAGTCGCGGAACTTGCAGACAAGCTCTCGCGCATCAAATCAGCTGTATTCACATCCATTTCAGGTTACACAATGGATGACGCAAATGCTTTGCGCGCAAAAGGTCGCGAACAAGGCGTTGAAGCGATTGTTGCTAAAAAGACTTTGCTTGTCAAAGCTCTTGAAAAAAATAATTTGCCAGTCGCGTCAGAGGAACTTCAAGGAAGTATTTTGACAACAATCGGGTACGACGATGAAGTCACTGCGGCAAAATTGATCGCTGGACTTATTAAAGACCGCGAAGGCATCAAAATTCTTGGTGGAATTCTAGAAGGACGCTATGTCGGTGCTGACGTGATCAAACAACTTTCTTCATTACCAAACAAAGAAGAGTTGTACGCCAAAGTCGTTGGCTCGCTCAATGCTCCAGTTTCCGGATTCGTCAACGCGCTTGCCGGAAATCTGCGCAATCTAGTTTATGTCCTGAACGCAGTTAAAGATTTAAAACCTAACATCTAAAACCCAAAACCTAATACCCAATCTATGTCCGACGAAACAACAGTGGTCGAGGTTCCTGCAAAGTTCCAGGATCTCGTTACAAAAATCGAGCAAATGTCCGTTTTGGACCTTGCAGAACTTGTGAAAATTCTTGAAAAGAAATTTGGAGTCAGTGCGGCGGCTCCATCAATGATGATGGCAGGCGGCGCAGGAGCAGGCGCGGCAGTAGTTGAAGAGAAAACATCTTTCGATGTTGAACTCACAGCCGCTGGAGACAACAAGATCGGAGCAATCAAAGTCGTTCGCGCAATTACAGGTCTTGGTCTTAAAGAAGCAAAAGATCTCGTTGATGGAGCTCCAAAGAATGTGAAAGAGGGCGTTACAAAAGAACAGGCTGAAGATTTTAAGAAACAAATCGAAGAAGCCGGTGCGAAAGCGACAATTAAGTAATTTATAAAAAACAGGCGCAAGCCTGTTTTTTATAATTACCTCTCGTCTGTGCTGTAGAAACAGACCAATAAGATCGTTCGGACACTTCTGTTCTTGACCGCCGCCGAAGACGTTTATGAAGACCAATGTGAGTGGCGGCGGCTTAGCCATCGCAGACGTGATCTTCGTGGTTAACCAGTGTTTGTACTAGTCTGCTCTGGATGTCTGCGAACAGAAGAGTCCGAACGATCTTTAATTGCGTAAAACCTCTTTCTTCAGCGTTAATTCACACAATAAAGAACTTAGGCAGTTCATCAACGATTACATCAGTCAGATTTTGAAACGCTTCAGAGCGATACTGAACTACGAACTCTCCATTTTCTTTATTGAAAACAATTAGTCGCTTTGTGTCAGGTTCGAGCACGTACAAATATGCGCTATCTGTGTCGGTCCAAATATCTGTAGCGTTTGTGATAGGCGGATCAACAACGCCGATTTCCAATCCAACTTCACTTCCACTCACAAAACGTGCAATTTTTCCATTTTTCATCAATACGAAAATTGTTCCATCAATTGTAAACGATCTAGCATCTTTGAGGGCAGATGTTTTTGAAGTGATCCATTTTGCCGGCGCTCCGAATCCGTCTCCGCTTCGGCCATAGCGATAAACCTGTCCGTCAGCTTCTGTTTGCGCCAAAACATAGAGTCTGTTTGCGTACGCGAGCAGATCAATCCATTTACCTTCTATTTGTTGAAGATCAATCGGTTTTTGAACTGACTCATCTTTAATAAATTGAGAAACGACATTATTATCGTTTAATGAAAATATTTTTTCTTTATCAACGCTTGCCGCAATCGAAATTTTTGTATTTGTTTCTTGAACGCTTACTGGCTTGAATACTTTTTGTGTTCGATCAAGTTGATAAACTCGTCCGTCAGTTGCAAACACATATAAGTCTGGATTAACTTTTACAAATGATTGTCCGAACACTCCGTCAGTCACAGATGACAGATCACCAAGCAAAGCTGGATTTGGAACATTAACCAAATGTCGAATATCATCCATTGCTTTTTGCATTTCAGTTTTTAAGTCTGCTGTTTTTTGAGTACGTTCTTCTGTGTTTGTTGGAAGTTGATCAATCAAATTTGCGGCACTTATGTACAAACCTCTCGCCTGGTTTTCATCTTTATAAATCACAGCTCCGGCCGCTCGTTCCATTAGTTCTGTGATCGCGTTAATTTGTTGTTGATATGCATCTTCTTCCTGTGAACGAGCTCTGCTTGTTGAGAAAAGCGAAACACTAACAATCAAAACCAATACAACCGCGGCAATTCCTCCGAGAAGATATTTTCTTGAGCGATCAATGTGAGTAACTGATCGAACTAAACGCTTAAAGTTTCCATGCAATTCTAAGCGGCCTTCTTTTGTCACTAAGTGACGGCCTGATTTCAATGATTTTCGAGCAGAACGCCTGATCCAGCGCCAAATTAACCTCCAAATCTGATGTTCGATGAATTTTTTTGAGTGGACTTTAAGCGTCGTTAAAAGAGTCTTAAGTTTTGGGGTTTGATCAGCAAGCAATTCTTGAGTTTCATCTTCTTGATTTTTAAAACGCTGAATTGAGACGTCGGTTTTTTGTGTTGCTCGCTGTTCGAATGTGTTTGAGGTGGAAACATCCTGGGCTTTGATTACTATCATCAAAACAGCGGTTCGCAGAGAAAAATATTGTCGAATTTTTTCAGTTGAGCCTGAAGGTGGAAGCGTTGTGAGAACTGAATTTAGTTCGTCAGATGCGATTGAACGTTGAAGATCAATGTTTGAAATTGTAAAGACATCGCCTTCGTGTAAATCTCCATCAAGAACTACCGAGCGTTTCGTTAAGTGCACCAAGAAATTGTTCAAAGCGATGTTGAGCGTTGGCTTCTGCTCCGAACGAATCCGCTAGACGATGGATTTGATCTGATAAAAGTTGAATCAGCAATTCTGAATCAGAATTTTGTTTGTGAGTTTTAGCAATCAAAAACACCCATCCATTTCTTTCGTGGAGTGGTAAAAGCACACAAACACCTTCAATTTTCTCTTCCGGTGAATGCGGGCAGTATTCCGCGGCTTTAAGGCTTATTGCCATATCCATTTTGAGACGCTATTTGCCCTCCTGTGGGCATTTGTGTACATTATACCTGTACCGATTCTTGACGCAAACCGTTTTATGGCAACGCAAAGTTTTCAGCTTGAACAGATGTTTGGTTCAAAGACACGGGCTCGGCTCATGGGTCTTTTTTTGCAATATCCAAAAGAGGCGTTTTTTGTGCGCGAGCTCACGCGCCGGATTGATGCGCAATTAAATTCTGTTCGACGGGAATTGAAAAATCTGATTGATCTTGGTCTGATTGTTGAGAAACAAGTTGAAAATCGAAAGAAAGGAAAATCACTTGCTGAAAAAAAGAAGTATTTTATTGTGAACACAGATTTTATTTTATTTGATGATCTGCGTTCTGTTTTTCAAAAAGTTCAAATTTTGTTGAAACAAAATTTTGTGCAAGAGATTGATGTGAACGGTGAAATTTTGTATCTCGCTTTCACTGGACGTTTTATCGATGCGAAAGATGTTCCAACAGATTTGTTGATTGTAGGTTCTATTAAGCAAGCCGCTCTTGAAAAACTCATCTCAAAGTTTGAACATGAATTGTCTTACGAAGTGAATTATACTCTAATGCCAAAAGATGAATTCTTAGATCGTAAACAAGTCGCGGATCGTTTCCTTTTGGCAATTTTAAATGGAGATAAGATTGTGATGATTAACCGATTGTCAGTATGATTTTGTTTATTTGCGCGCAAGATCTTAATTTTTTTTGGTTGGGTTTGATAAAGAATCAATCACTTGAAGTGCTTGAAAAAGTTGATAGTTCTCCTGAAAATATCTTGAAGAGTCTTGATGAATTTTTACGTTCACACAAATTTGATGTTGATCAACTAAAAGGAGTTTCTGTTGTTTCAGGACCAGGATCGTTTACAGCAAGCCGTATTAGTTTGATAATTGCAAATGGACTTTGTTTCACAAAAACCATTCCGCTATTTGTTTTAGAAAATCAGTTCAATTTGACTCCGAAAGATCTTGTTAGAGACAAAGGAGTTGGAGAAGTGGATAAAAGATTTGAAAAAACAAGCCAAAAATGATAAGTTGTAATTATCTAACCTCCAACTTCTAATTTCTAACTTCTAAATTTATGGACTTTTCTACTGTCCTTCAAGGACCTGTGCTTTCACTTTGGGACACAGTTTTGGCTTATTTGCCAAATCTTTTGGGTGCCATCATCGTTTTCCTGATCGGCATCATAGTGGCTCTTGTTCTTCGTAGTGTTGTTGAACAAGTGATAAAAATTTTGCGTATTGATGATCTTGCGCAAAAACTTGAGATTAAATCACAATTTGAACGGTTCGGAATCCATTTGCACATCGGCCACCTTTTAGGCTGGATCGTCAAATGGTTTTTTGTAATCGTTGCGCTCATTGCCGCAACTGACATTTTGGGTTGGGAACAGTTGACAGATTATCTTCAAAAGATCGTTCTTTTCATTCCAAACGTTGTTATCGCTGTAATTATTTTGCTTGCCGGTATTTTGCTTGCGAATTTTGTTCAGCGCGTTGTTAAGTCCGCAGTTGAAGCCGCCCAACTTTCGTCAGCAGGTTTTCTTTCCGGAATTGCAAAATGGGCGATTCTCATTTTCAGTTTTATGGCCGCTTTTGTTCAGCTTGAAATTGCACCGGACTTGATTCGTGTTTTGTTTACAGGTCTTGTGTTTATGATTGCACTCGCTGGCGGTCTCGCGTTTGGCTTGGGTGGACGCGATCAGGCGGCTAAGTTTTTGGATCGACTTCGAAAAGATATTTCATCAGATCGGTAATGATATGGACATCACATTGTGAAACCGCACTTAGAAAGATTAAAAATGAGTAAGATGCGCAGTTTTGGAGCGTTGAAAAATTTGAAACCGTATCCGTAGAAACGGTAAAAATTTTCCACGCGAAAAACAAGCAGATTACCATTTTTCATTCTTTATGGAATGCGGAGTCATAATGTGATGTCCATAACATACAAATACGGAAAAATGAGATTTTGGGAAATGTTCCCCGGCCTTCTGGTTTGGGGAACTTTTTCACTTGCTATTATTTTTTCTTTTTTACAGCCGCTTTGGGTAATAATCGCGATAATTGTTTTTGACCTTCTTTGGCTGTTTCGCGTTGTTTATTTTAATATTTTTATCATTTCAGCTTGGGTGAAATATCATCGCACAACTAGGATTGATTGGGCTAAACGTTTGGAAACTCTTCCGTGTTCAAAAGAAATTTATCAGCTGATTTTTTTACCGACATATCAAGAAGAATACAACATAATTCAAAATACGCTTCGTTCGCTTAGTGAGAATACGTATAATAATTCACAGATGATTGTTGTTTTGTGCGGAGAAGAGTCTGATAGCGCTAGGTTTGAAGTTGTCAGTGCAAAAGCACAATCCGAGTTTGGTTCATTTTTCAAAAAACTCTACATTACTGTTCATTCAAGAAGTTTGCAGAATGAAATTCCAGGCAAAGGTTCAAATTTGAATTTTGCTGGAAATGAAATATCGAATCGGCTTGCACACGATTTTTCAGAGATAAAAGATGAACACATTATTGTTTCAGCTTTTGATATTGATACGATCGCGCATCCACAATATTTTTCACTTCTAACTTATTTATATTGCACAGTTGATGATCCAACACATTCTTCATATCAGCCTGTTACACTTTTTTCAAACAACATTTGGACAGCGTCGGCTCCGGTTCGCATCGGCGCATTTGGCACAACATTTTGGTTGTTCGCAGAACTCGCTCGTCCGGAGCGGCTGTGGACGTTTTCATCTCATTCAATGCCTTGGAAAATGTTGAAAGATGTTGGGTTTTGGCAAAAAGATATTGTTAGCGAAGATTCGCGTATTTTTATGCAGGCGTTCATGCATTATCACGGCGATTATCGCGTGACGCCGGTTTTTTTGCCGGTTTCAATGGACGCTGTTTATGGAAAAACTTATTTTAGTTCACTCAAAGCCCTTTATGTTCAAATGAGAAGATGGGCTTGGGGAATCGAACATCTGCCGTATTTGATTGAAGGTTTTCGAAATGATTCTCTTATTCCAATGCGAAAAAAAATAAAATATGTGTTCAACCACTTAGAAGGAATGTACACATGGGCAACTGCACCGATAATTATGTTTGTTCTTGGATGGCTACCGCTTTGGATTTCGAAAAGTCAGTCAAATGCAATCATTCAAGCCGCTCCATTTACACTTGAACAACTTATGCAGTTTGCATTGATCGGTGCGCTTATTTCTGCTGTTTTGGCTTTGACGCTTTTACCTCGCAGACCTGATCGTGTGCACAAACGTACTTGGATCGTTATGATTTTTCAATGGATACTTCTTCCAGTCACTTTTATTTTATTTGGATCAATTCCAGCGATTGACGCACAGACTCGACTCATGCTAGGAAAGTATCTAGGATTCAAAGTAACAAAAAAAACACGCATATAGACATCACATCACAAAATCGTACTCAATAACCCATTAAAATTGTGACTGGCTTGTTTTTCACTTAGAAAAATCCTCAATGTATCTACGGATACATTTGCGGTTTTTCTAAGTTGCAAAACCGCGCCATTCATCAATTTTTCTTGGGTTCTAAGTCTAAGTCTATTTTGTGATGTGATGTCTATATAGAATTATGAACCAACAACTTTCAATTCACATCGTTGCATGGAATTCAATGCGATTTTTGCCTGATTTGCTTAAAAGTTTATCCAATCAAACTTACCGCGATTTTAACATTCTTGTGATTGATAATGGTTCAACTGATGGAGTTGAGGCATTTGTTCGTGAACATTATCCGGAAATTACAATTTTGCGCAATGCGAGGAATCTCGGGTTTTCAGGAGCGCATAATCAAGGAATTCGTTATGCTCTTGATCATTTAGATCCGTCTCAATACAGTGAAAGTTTTATTTTAGTGACAAATCCAGATTTAATTTTACCACAAACTTTTCTTGAAATGCTCATGAAAGATGTGGCATCGCAACCGTCTGTTGGCTCATTTGGTGGGAAATTACGTCGAGCATTTGGTGAAAATATTACAGATGAAGCTCTTCAAGAAACTGTTGAATCTGATTTGATTGATTCAACAGGACTTCGCGCGCATAAAAATAGGACATTTACTGATCGCGGAGCAGGCGAAATGGACAAAGCGCAATACGACGAGTCGCGCGAAGTATTTGGAATTTCAGGAGCGCTTGTTTTGTATCGAGCCTCGGCTCTTCAGGATGTTCGTTTTGAAGATGAATTTTTTGATGAAGATTTTTTTGCGTATAAAGAAGATGCTGATTTAGCTTGGCGCTTGCAAAAATTTGGATGGGACGCGCGTTTTGTTCCAGACGCGACCGCGTTTCACTATCGCGGAATGTATGCGCCGGAAAAACTTGGGATTGTCGCGTGGTTCAAAAATCGCCGAGGTAAATCTAAACTTCGCAGTTATTATTCCAATCGCAACCACTGGCTTTTGCTCGTAAAGAATTTATCTTTTTTTGATTTTCTTTTGGCATCGGTTTTTATAGTTCCGATTGAAATCGGTCGTTTTGTTTACACGCTTTTTTTTGAAACACAAAATGCCCGTGCGTTTGTGGATGCAGTCAAGCTCATTCCAAAGATGTTGAAAAAACGTTTGTGGATTCGTAAACATCAAAAACGAACGTCAAAAGATTTGCGAAAATGGTTTATATGAAATTTATGTAGATACCTTTGCAAAACTCGATGATATTTCGTTGAACGGGGAAGCCAGCCTCCGAGACGTAGCGATAGCTACGTTGAGGTGGTGGCGGGGCCCCGTGAAACGAAAGATCGCGAGTTTTGCAGAGGTCACTATGAAGAAAGATTTATCAATTTTGATCGTCCACTACAACACTCCCGGACTTTTGCGGCAGACGCTAAAAGGAATTTTTGCATTCAAACCAAAAGTTAGTTTTGAAGTAATCGTTGTTGATAACAATCCAAAAGTTCGCGTGCGCGACTGGGTGCAAAAAGAATTTCCATTTGTGAAAGTCGTGATGAGTGATCGAAATATCGGCTTCGGTTGCGGAATTAATTTGGCAATGCAGTACGCTGATGCTAGATATTTTTTGGTTTTCAATCCTGACATCGCAGTTTTCGGAGGTGAATTCGATGCTATGGTCGAGTACATGGACGCCAATCCAAATATAGGCATGCTTGGTCCTAAACTTTTGAATCCAGATCGCACGCTTCAATACAGTTGTTATAGGTTTATGGGTCCTTCAATTATTTTTTATCGTCGCATTCCTATTTTGCGTTCGCTTGGTTTTGCAAAACGTGCTGACAGTTTATATCAAATGAAAGATTGGGATCATAACGAAATTCGAGATGTTGATTATTTGCTTGGCGCGGCGATGTTTGTTCGAAAAGAGGCGGTTGAAAAAGTTGGTGGTTTTGATCCAGCCTACTTTGTTTATTTTGAAGATCAGGATTGGTGCCGCCGTTTTTGGCTTGCTGGATGGCGGGTTGTGTATCACCCAGATATCAAACTGGTTCATTATCATCGCCGTGAAACAGCTGAAGGATCGTTTTTGCAACAAATTCGCAATCCTCTCACGCGCATTCAGATGCAAAGTGCGATATACTATTATAAAAAGTATAAAGGGCAGGGAAATCCACATGCATATTCCAGAAGCAATTCATCAAACTGAACCTGCAGTTATTCATCGCCGTCACCGTCGGCGACAGTTTTTGCGCGCGTTTGCTCTTGTGTGTGTTGTTTTGGTTGCTGGTTGGTTTATTTTACTGCTTCTTGTTTTGGGGCAGGTTGCGGCGGCAACACTTGAAGCTCGTGATGCGATTTTTGACACTGCAACAGAGGTTCGGTCAATGGATTTTTCAGAAGGACAAAAAAATCTTTCGCGCGCATTAGATTCTATTCAAGAAGCCGAACAAAGTTTGTTTTTGTTGGAACGAGTTTGGTTTTTTCCAGGATTTCAAAAAGATTTTTCAACAGTGAAAGGAACTCTTGTTGCAAGTGAACAGCTGATTGATTCACTTATTGATGTTCTTTCACTCGGACAAGATGTTGCTCAACTTTCAGAACTTAAAGAAAGTTCTGTTACATTTAATGAACTTCCACCTTCAACAAAATTAGTAATTTTAGAACGATTGAGCACAGCCTCTGATGATTTTGATTTATTGTCATCGCGCTTGCAAATCGCAAGCGAAGAATTAACTTTACTTTCTGAAAGCAAATTAGCATCGCCGTTTATAGGAGTTTTGAATCCATTAGTTGAAAACATGAATTTAGCGAAAAGCCAGCTGAAAGTTGCATCAGTTCTTTCAGATCTTTTGCCGGAGTTTTCAGGTTTTGAAACTCCAAAAACACATTTACTTCTTTTTTTGAACAACGACGAACTGCGTCCAGGCGGAGGATTCATTGGAACTTATGGAATTATGAAAGTTTCAAACGGTGAAGTTTTGGAGACGAAAACAGCAGACGTTTATTCGCTCGATAGCGCACCAAAAAATCCAGTAACTGCAATTCCTCCAGTTCCATTTCAAAAATATAACGCAACTTCGACATGGTATTTTCGTGATTCGAACTGGAGTCCAGATTTTGCAGAGAGCGCGAAACAATCAATTGCGGCTTTTGAATCCGAATCCGGCACAAACGTTGATTCCGTGATCGGTTTTACTCCTACTTTTGCTTCAGCTCTGCTTGATTATTTAGGGCCAATTCAGGTCGCCGGGCAAACATTCACAGCAGAAAATGTGCCAGAGTTGATAGAATATCAAGTTGAAAAAGGTTTTCAGGAAAATGGAATTCCAGTTGCGCAGAGAAAAGAAATTTTGGCTGATTTAGTTGATGAAGTTCAGTCGCGTTTAGTTTCTCTTCCGTTTTCAAAATGGGGAGACGTTTTTACGATTGTTACTGATGCGCTTTTGACAAAACAGGCTGCTGTATTTAGTGAAAATAATGAGACTCAACAAACTTTGATAAATTTTGGTTGGGCTGGCACGATTTCACCTTCGACTACAGATGTTCAATTGTTTGTCGATGCGAATCTTGCTAGTTTGAAATCGGATCCGGTTGTTCAGCGTTCAATTCGTTATTCACTTTTTAAAAATGAAAGCGGAACTTGGATTGGTAGAACTTCAGTTACCTATGATCATAAAGGAACTTTTGATTGGCGAACAACACGGTATCGAAGTTACGCGCGGCTTTATGTTCCGAAAGAATCTGAACTCATTCGCGCAATAGGTTTGAACGAAGGGCCAGAAGTTTTTGAAGAACTTGGAAGGAGAGTGTTTGGAGGTTTTGTTTCAGTTGAGCCAGGAGAAGAACGAACTGTTGTGTATGAGTACAAACTCTCTGACGCAATTGTGCAGGCAATTACGCAGGGAAGTTATGGTTTGACTTTTTATAAACAGATGGGCGCTCGAGATTACGCATTGACGCTTGATTTAGATTTTGATAAAAATATCTCAAACGCTGATCCGGCAGAGAATCACAGCGAGTGGGGAGATGATCGGTATCGTTTGAACACAAAATTGAGTCAGGATTTGGGAATAAGTATTAAGTAGTAAGTAGCAGGTAGTAAGTTAGGTAGTAGGTATACGCGTAAAAATAAAAGCGAGTATACCTGCCACTTGCTACTTACTACATACTACTTCCCCTATGTTTCAAAAAAAAATCGGAATTGATCTTGGAACAACAACCGTCCTCGTTTACGTCCCTAAACGAGGAATTATTATCAATGAACCTTCTGTTGTTGCGGTTTCGTACACTGACAAAAAAGTTTTGGCTGTTGGAAAAGAAGCAAAAGATATGCTTGGACGCACTCCAGAAACGATTGTTGCAAGACGTCCGCTCAAAGACGGTGTGATCGCTGACTATCGAACAACCGAAGCAATGCTTAGGTATTTTATCAACAAAGCTCTTGGAGGAGTACGTTTATTTCGACCAGAAGTTATGGTTGCGGTTCCTGGAGGCATTACTTCAACAGAACGCCGTGCTGTTATTGACGCAACTCTCGCGGCTGGCGCCAAAGCCGCTTACATCATTAAAGAACCAATCGTTGCCGCGATTGGAGCCAACATTCCGATTGGATCGCCGTCCGGCCACATGATAATTGACATTGGCGGAGGCACATCAGAAATGGCTGTGATTTCACTTGGTGGAATTGTTGCGTCAGAGTCAGTTCGAATCGGTGGAGTGAAATTTGATCACGCGATTTCAGAATACATTCGCCGCAAATACGGTCTTGCGATTGGAGAAAGAACATCAGAAGACATCAAAATTCAAATTGGCGCCGCAATGTATCTTCCTGATAAATTGTCAATGGAAGTTAAAGGCCGCGACATGATTAGCGGACTTCCAAAAATTATTGAAGTAACTTCAGATGATGTGACTGTCGCGATTCAAGGCGAACTTGAAGGGATAATCTCAACAGTGAAAGAAGTTTTACATAAAACTCCGCCAGAACTTTCAGCTGATGTTATGGATAAAGGAATTATGCTTTCCGGAGGTTCAGCACAACTTCGAAGTTTAGACACATTGATCGCGGAAGCAACTGGCGTTCCGACGTTTGTGGCTGAAGATCCACAGCAATGTGTTGCCAAAGGAACTGGAATCGCGCTTGAAAATCTCGAAGCGTATAAACGAAGTATTTTTACGAGCTAATGGGGAGTCATTAGCCATTTAAGTAGTTTGTATGGAGTGGTTTGCACCATGTCTCCGGGCCATCGGACTGTCGCCGCTGTTCCCTTTGACACGGCGCAAACCACTCATTAGCCGTTATGTTTAATATAAATCTTTTACAAAATTCTCGCACAACTATTTTTGCGATTGACGCTTCGTCAGCAAATAAAGAAAAACGCACAGGAGTTGAGAATTATGCTTTTCATTTGATCGAAGCAATGAAAAAAGAACCGCTCAAAGATGGAGAACGGGTTGTTTTATTTTCACCAACGCCTTTGAAAGACGAACTTGCAAAAATGCCGAAAGGTTGGGAATCGAAAGTTTTGAGTTGGAAGCTGAAACGTGGATGGATGCAGACACGAGTAAGTTGGGAATTGCTTATACGTCGTCCGAATGTTTTTTTTGTACCAGCGCAGAGCATTCCAAGTTTTTCTTTTTTTGTTCCGGTTGTCACAACGATTCACGACATTGCTTTTCGTCGCATTAGAAATTTATATAGTCCATCTGTTCGTAGACGTGTTTCGACCGCCACGAAACGCGCCGTAAAAAAAGCCACGAGGATTTTAAGCGTTTCACAATTTACAAAACAAGAACTTCAATCTGTTTACAACATTGACGGATCCAAAATTTTTGTCACGCTACTCTCTGCCAACACAAACATTTTTAAACGTCTTGATCAAAAAACGATCGAATCGGTTTTGCAAAAATTTCGTCTTGGACACAATTTTTTTCTGTTTGTCGGACGATTAGAAAAAAAGAAAAACGTTGCAACAATCATTCGCGCATTTGAAGTGTTCAAACAAAATCGCGGAATGGGCGACCCGTTCGAACTTGTGCTTGTTGGTGAACCAGGATTTGGTTATGAAGAAATCAAAACTTACATCGAACGTTCTTCACAAAAAACTTTGATTCGCGAAATTGGTTTTGTTTCAGATGAAGAAGTTTCGGCTTTAATGAATTCAGCGACAGCTTTTTTGTTTCCGTCTTGGTATGAAGGTTTTGGAATTCCAAATCTTGAAGCAATAGCTTGCGGAACAGCTTTGTTAACGTCCGACATTCCAGTTCATCACGAAGTCGCTGGCGACAGCTCGATTTTCATTTCACCTAAAGATCCAGAGTTGTGGGCAAAACAAATGACGCGGCTTGTCGCTGATCCACAGATAAAAGAAAAGTTAATTGAGAAGGGAAGTATTCGTGCTCAAGAATTTTCTTGGGAGAAAACAGCAAAACAAACATTGGAAGTTCTGCGAAGTTTGATATAATTAAAAAAGGTTTTGGGTTTTTCTAACTTCTAATTTCTATTTTTTATGGATGAATTAATCAATGAACTCAAACATCTTGGACTTTCCGACAAAGAGGCATCAGTTTATATTGCGTCGCTTGAACTTGGGCCGGCTTCGGTTCAAGACATTTCTCACAAAGCGAAAATAAATCGTGCAACTACTTATGTGATGATCGAGGCGTTGTCCGGACGAGGTCTTCTTTCGACTTTTGTAAAAGGGAAAAAACGTTTTTATTCTCCGGAAAGTCCTGATCGTCTAATTTCAATTTTGCGTGTTCAGCAAAAAGAACTTGAAGAAAAAGAAAAAGAGTTTGAAAAATCTCTGCCGTTACTGCTTGCGCTTTATAATTCTGAAGGCGCAAAGCCGCAGATTAGATATTTGGAAGGGCCGGAAGGACTGCAATCACTTCGACAAACATTTGAAAAGTTAGAAGGTGAGTTTGTTCAAATTTTAAATATTGATGATGCAAGAGCGATCAAAGAATTAGAAGAAGGAAGATCACGACACATTTCAACACTTCAACAAAAAAAAGTACCATATAGGGTTTTAGCTGTATCAAGTACGACGAATTTGGAAGATCTTCAAAAGGTCGGTGAAGGGGAAATAAGAAGAATTCCACTATCAGAATTTCCACTTCATGGTGAGATCGTAATTCGTGGAAATCATGTGTTTTTGTTTTCTTATCGTTCAGCTATTTTAGCAGTCGTTATTGTAAGCAGAGAAATTGCTGACGCGGCGCGAGCGCTTTTTGATCTTGCGTGGAAAGGAGCAGATGAGTATCCGTCAAGGGTGGATAAATAACAAAATAGGACCGAGTGTGGTCCATCTTGAGAGAGCGAGAAAGAGCGAGAAAGAAAGATTAAACCAGGTACTACTGTGTACCTAGTATTTTGAAATCACATAGTTCCGTACGGACAGTGCATGGTCGGCCTCACGAATGCCGGGTGACTCCTTCTTGAGTCACGTCCGATCGCGTACGTTTTCAGAATGGTTCGCACAAAGGTTGAGAACATTGCCAGAGTTATCATTTTTCTTCACCCCGGAAATTGCCGGCTTGGCCTGCCGGCCAGGCTCTCTCACCCCAAACCTTCAGGATGAGACTATACTCTAGCAATTTTTGAAGATTTTGTCAAGCGATTTAAGACGGTCGAAGAAGAATCAAGAGAATTTGTTGAAATTTATTGACATATTGTTTCTGATTACTGTTGACAAGCAAGAGATTTTTTGATAGTTTAGTCGGTTCACTCAAGAAGTGGGCAAAGAGGAAGAGAGGACAAAAAACCGGCCAACTCCCAATGGTCGGTTTTGTGTTGATCGAGACTTGAGCCCTTGAACCATGTTTCCGGGCCAGCGGACTCTTCGCCGCTGTTCCCTTCAACATGGTTCAAGGGCTCAAGTGTGTTATAAACAAAAAAACGCCCTGTTTTCACAGGACGTCTTTTTTTTGGGAAAGAGCTGGTCTTGCGACCGCGCGATCGTCTTTCCTCTCACAAGTCTTCATTGCAAGCATAGAGCAATGGAGAATTGTGATTGGAGGGCGACGTCGGAAGATATCCTTCGTCGCCCAGTTGGCTAGCCCACGGCCTGAATGGCCTCGGGCTCGGCCTGGGTCTCGGGCTCGGCTTGGGCCTCGGGCTCGGCGGCCTGCTTGGCGGGCCTGCGGACCTTCTTGGCCGCGGGCTCGGCCGCGGTCGCCGGGGCCGGGGTCACGCCGGTGACCTGGGCATTGAGCTCGGCGAGCTTGGCCTCGCCGAGCTGGTCCCCGATCGGGACCGAGAGGCTCGGCTTCGCCACGGGCTTGGGCGTGGTCCTCGGCTCGGTGGCGGCCTTGTCCGCCGCGGACGGGACGTAGGCCCGCTGGAAGTAGCTTTTCGAATCCACCATCTCCGCGAAGTCTACCCAGTCACACCAGGCCCTGGCGTGCCCGATGCCGGCCGACTCCGCGGTCACGGCGTCGGCGATCAGCTTTTCGCCGATGGCCTCGACGGTCCTGAGCACGTAGTACTCATTTCCCACGAAGTCGTCCCTCTTGAACGACTGGTCGAGCTCGAGCACCTTGACCGCGAGCGCGAAGAGCGCGTCGCGGAGCTCCTTGGGGAATACGCGCCCGTATAGCTGGGACGGGTCGGCCGACGGGATCTGGAAGCTGGTCTTCATGATGAATTTCTCCACGGTTCTCTCTCGAGAACCTTCGAATGGCCTGCCTCCAGCCGAACCTGACCCCTGTGGTCAAATCCGCTTTCAGCAGTAGAGTAAGAAGTTGGAGAAGTTGTAGAAGTTGAAGAGGCTGGAAACCTTGAGTTCAACTTTTCGAACTTTTCTACTTCTTTTTCTGCTGCTGGAGCGGATCTAGGCAACCCCCTGTTAGTCCCCATTTGGAAGGGGGACGACGTGTTTTCCGCCCTCTGGAAGGAGTGGGACGACGCGTTTTCCTCACCTTACAAAGGGGAGGTTAGGTGGGGTTGCCTGACTGGCCCAGAAATACGGAGGTAAAGTGTGATCAAGTGACCTGCCCGAGGGCTGGTGTAGATCGTGGATTTCTTGCGTATGAATTCAGTCAGCCAAGGCCGAGTGAATACATTTGAAATCCTCTGCCAATGTCGTCTTGGAAGACTCGATGTGGACAGCTTTACTCTCTCCTCCGTGTTTCTGGATCTGTTCCGTTCCGTCATTCTGAGGCCGAAGAATTTACTAAGAGATCCTTCACTTCGTTCAGGATGACAAGATAAACAAACAGGATGACAAAGCGAAATTAAAAACCGGTTGTTATGTGCATCTGTTTTGGAAGAGTCAGACGTACACAACAACCGGTTCTTTTCTTCAAAGAATGGTTATTGGCTACCTTTATATCGTGGGTAGTGCACGGACTCTCTCCCAAAAGTTTCATTTGTAAGAATCATCTTAACGGTCACAGAATATCATATTTTGTCAAAACTGTCAAGACCCACACATTCGAATAAGCATTTTTTAAGCTAAAATAAGCTAAATAGTATTGTCAGAAGATTTTGGAATTAGAAAGAGATCCTTCGGCTCGCCCTTTGGGCTCGCTCAGGATGACAGGCAATTGTGATATACTGTTTCTTGTTATGGATCCATTTTCCAAAACGATCGGCCACAAAACGGCGCGACAAGTATTTTTGCGCATGATAGAAAATAATCGGCTTCCGCACGCGATTCTTCTTGTTGGTCCAAAATATGTTGGGAAAACTCATCTTGTTACAGAGTTGATTCAACATCTTTTTAACACTTCGCGTCACCCATCGCTTATTTCTGATGTCAGTCTTCTCACAAGAGAGATTGATCAAAAAACTAGCAAAAAAAAATCAGCGATTTCAGTAAAACAAGTTCGCGCGCTTGTTGAACGTCTTTCAATGACTCCAATGGAAGGAAATTGGAAAGTTGCGTTTATTCAAGAAGCTGATCGGCTTTCGATCGGCGCGGCAAACGCACTTCTCAAAACTTTGGAAGAGCCAAAAGGAAATTCACTTATTATTCTGCGTGCGTCAAGTATTGAATCTGTTTTGCCGACAATCGTATCGCGCTGTCAGATTTTTCGATTGTCGCCTATTGCAAAATTAGAAATTTCGCAAGCGCTTCAAAAACGCGGGCTTTCAAAAACAGAAGCAGATGAAATTTCAGAGCGATCTTTAGGTTGTCCTGGAATAGCGATTCGTTTCATTCAAGATAGTGAAATGCGCGCGCGAAAAGAAACAGCAATCGTGCAAGTTGAAACTTTAATGAGCGCGTCGCTTCCAGAACAGTTTCGATCAGTTTTTGAACTAATTCCAAAAACAGAAGTCGATAAGTCTGTTGCGCTTTCGCGTTTGCTTGATGATTGGTCAGAAGTTTTACGCGCGCAAATGCTCAAAACAATTTCAACAAAGCATTCTTTCAATTTTTTCACTCGCGGTTTTGATAATTCTTCTTGGCGCTGGTTGTTCTCAACTCGGCGGTAAAGGAAGTAAGGCGCCAGACGGCGGAGTTTTCAAAACAACAGATGCTGGAAAAACTTGGGCTACCGCAAACGTTGTTCCAACAGCTCAAGGAATTGGAACGCTTGCAACAACAAATGTTATAAACATGGAAATGGATCCGCAAGACAACGGAGTTTTTTATTTAGGAACTCGCGAAAGCGGGGTGCTTTACAGCGATGATATTGCCGCGTCATGGAGACTTCCGCGCCAAGTTGCTTTGCGAGATGGAGTCGTGTTTGAAGTTCAAGTTGATCCATTCGATCGTTGCACAGTTTATATCGCTAAAGGTTCACGGCTTTACAAAACAACAGATTGTTTGCGCACGATTGATGATGAAACTTACGTTGAAACTCGCGCCGGAGTAAATGTTGTTCGTATTGCGCTTGATTGGTACACACAAGGGACGATTTGGATTGGACTTAGCAATGGAGATGTTTTGAAAAGCATTGACGCAGGAAAAACTTGGAAATCTGTGCTCAAGCTCGGCAAAGAAGTTTCACAAATTCTCATCAGCAATAAAGACAGCCGTCAAATTATTGTTGCGTCGTACACTCTTGGATTTCAACGAACATCAGATGGCGGAGATCATTGGGAAAAATATGATGGCGACACAGCTCGTTTGACAGGCACACAAATAGTTTACGGACTTGTGCAAAATAAAGACGCGTCAGTTACGCTTGCCACAACAAAATACGGAATTCTGCGCAGTATGGATTTTGGTTTAACATGGGAGCCGCTCAAACTTCTAACTTCTCCGAGCCAGGTGATAATTCGAGCGGTTGGAATTTCACCAAAAGATTCAAACACGATTTATTATGCTGTAAATTCCACGTTCTTCACTTCAACAGACTCTGGAAAAACTTGGCAAACGCAGAAATTTCCAAGCACGAGAATTCCACGCACTATGATAGTTGACCCTAAGGATCCGGCAGTGGTATATGTAGGAGTTGCGGAAGCCGCGGAATAGGATTAGATTTGACATTTGACATCTGACATTTGACATCTGAAATATGCACACATATCTAAATTCAAAAAAATCTGATTTTCAAACAACAATTGAGCATTTGCAAAAAGAGCTTGGGTCTTTGCGCACAGGCCGCGCGACTCCAGCTTTGGTTGAAGATATTGTTGTGAATGCTTACGGCTCAACAATGGAAATTCGCGGGCTTGCTTCTTTGAACGTTCCTGATTCGCGAACGGTTGTTATTGATCCATGGGACAAAAGTTTAATTCAAAACATTGAAAAAGGAATCCGTGATGCTGGAATTGGTTTGAGCCCAGTTGTTGATGGAAGTGTTTTACGAATCATGGTTCCGCAAATGACAGAAGAAAATCGAAAGCAGATTGTAAAAGTGTTAAAAGAAAAACTTGAAGATGCGCGAATTCGTTTGCGCGGATTTCGTGAAGAAATCCGTGAGGAAATTTTAAAAAGAGAAAAAGAAAAAAAGAAAGAGAATTTTCTGAAGACGAAAAATTTAAGTTGTTCGATGAACTACGGCGGACTTGCGAATTCTTGGGATTACGGTCCGCTCGGTGTTGAACTCAAACGCAACATTGTTGAAGCTTGGTGGAAACGATTTGTGACATCGCGAAAAGATATGGTTGGAATTGACGCGGCGATTATTATGAATCCAAAAGTTTGGGAAGCGTCAGGCCACACTGCGGAATTTACAGATCCACTTGTTGAGTGCAAAAAATGTCATACTCGTTTTCGCGCGGATCAGATTAGTGTGACAGACGCGTGCGCTAATTGCGGAGCAAAAAACGAATTTACACAATCAAAAAATTTCAATCTGATGTTCAAAACATTTTTAGGTTCAACAGAAGATGATTCATCTGTTGCATATTTGCGTGGCGAGCTTGCGCAAGGAATGTTCGTTGATTTTCCAGCTGTTATTCAAACATCTCGCAAACGAGTTCCGTTTGGAATAGCGCAAACAGGAAAATGTTTTCGAAATGAAATCACGCCCGGAAATTTTATTTTTCGAACTCGCGAATTTAATTTGATGGAGTTTGAATTTTTTGTGAATCCATCAGAATGGGAAAAATGGTTTGAATATTGGCTTGGTGAAATGAAATCTTGGCTCTCTTTTTTAGGTGTGAAAGTCGATCAATTTATTCTTCATGAAATTCCAGATGGAGAGCGTGCGCATTATTCAAAACGAACAGTTGATATTGAATATAATTATCCATTCGGACAAAAAGAATTATACGGAATCGCGTATCGAACAGATTTTGATTTGAAAAATCATATGGAAAAATCCGGAAAAGATATGCGATATACGGATCCGATGAGCGGGGAAAAATATATTCCACACGTGATTGAACCGACTTTTGGAATTGATCGCACGGTACTTGTCACGCTTTTATCAGCCTACACTGAAGAAGAAGTGTCGACAGCGGAGGAAGGTGAAACTGATAGTCGAATAGTTTTGAAACTTCCGAAAGCTCTCGCACCGTTTAAAATTGCTGTTCTTCCGCTTTCAAAAAAACCAGAATTGAATGCTGTTGCGGAACCGATTTCTGAAAAGTTGCGTGCAAGATGGTCTGTTGATTATGACGAAACGCAATCAATTGGAAAACGATATCGCCGCCAAGATGAAATCGGAACGCCGTATTGTGTGACAGTTGATTTTGATTCGCTCAATGATCAAGCTGTCACAATTCGCGATCGTGATTCAATGAAACAAGTTAGAATAAAAATAGACGAGTTGGAGCAGTGGTTTGAGAAAGAATTAAAATAATATGTCGTTGCGAGGTCGTGTCATGTCGGAGGGAACAACGGCGACAGTCCGGTGGCCCGGAGACATGATACGCCTCGTAACGACGAAATAGTTTATGCATCACATCACTCTCAAAAATGGTTTACGTGTTTTGTTGAACCCAATCAAAGGCACAGACACTGTGACCGCACTTGTTTTTGTTAGAATCGGATCGCGTTACGAGTCGCTTTCAATGAATGGAGTGACGCATTTTGTTGAACATCTCATGTTCAAAGGAACACAACGTCGTCCAAACACGCAAAAAATCACACGCGCTCTTGATGCGATTGGAGCAGAGTTCAATGCGTTTACTTCAAAATGTGTTACTGGTTATTACATAAAATCTGATCGAAAAGCCCTTCCACTTTCACTTGATATTTTATCTGACATGCTTTTTAATTCTAAATTTGATGAAAAAGAAATCAATCGTGAGAAGGGAGTTATCATTGAAGAGATCAACTTGTATCGAGAAAATCCAATACATCATGTTGAGGACTTGATTGAGGAAGCGCTTTTTGACGGTCATGTTCTTGGGAGAAATGTTGTTGGAACACACAAAACAATCAAAGAAATGCCGCGTGAAGAAATATACAAGTATTACAAATCGAATTATTCTCCATCGAACATGATTTTGGTTGTGTCTGGAAATATAGATTCTCACGCGCGAACGATGATTGAAAAATGTTTTGGAAGAAAAAAGTCAGAGAAAGATTGTCGAGCAAAGTTTGAACCGTTTGTTGGTCGAAAAGATTCAAAGTTAGCTCCGCACGTTCGCATACAAACCAAAAAAACAGAGCAGATTCAAATTACAATTGGTTTTCCGTCATATGGAATTGATGATGATAGAAACGCGGCACTTAGCTTGCTTTCGATCGTTCTTGGCGGAAATATGAGTTCGAGATTATTCATTCAAGTTCGTGAACGGCGAGGGTTGGCGTACCGAGTTGGAACAGATATGGAAGCTTACGAAGATGTTGGATATTTTATTGTGCGAGCAGGACTTGATCAAAAACGTCTTCCGCTTGCAATGAAAACAATCATGAACGAATTGCGTTCAGTCGCGCGATCGGGAATTACAAACGAAGAGTTGAAAGATGCAAAAACATTTTTGCACGGGCAGGTTGCAATTCAAATGGAAGATTCATTTCATCAAGCTGAATGGTATGCGAAGCAAAAAATGTTTCACCAAAAAGTCCGCTCTCCGCATGATTTTCTAAAAATTATTGACACACAAAGCGTGTTGGACGTTAAACGCGTCGCAAAAGAGGTGATTGATTTTTCAAAAATGGGAATCGGAGTTGTTGGACCCTACGAGGATAGAGATGATTTTCTCCGCAGAGCAAAATTAATGGCTAACGGCTAAAGACTAACAGCTAACGGCTTGGTTCTTAATATGAAAACTATAATAGCAAATTGGAAAATGAATGTCGGAGTTCGTGAAAGTGTTGCGCTTGCTCGCGGAACGCTTTTGGCATTGCGCGGACGACGTGTTATTCCAGAGGTTGTTATTTGTCCGCCGTTTGTAGCGCTTTCGGAAGTTCATAAAGTTATTGCGCACAGCGCTGTGCAAATTGGAGCGCAAAATGTTTTTTGGGAAGATCACGGAGCGTTCACTGGTGAAATTAGTGCTCGAATGCTAACAGAGCTAGGCGTTAGTCACGTAATAATTGGACATTCAGAACGTCGAGAAAATTTGTGTGAAACTGATGAAATGGCGAAAAAGAAAGTTGCGCAAGCGCTTGCAAATCAAATGAATGTGATTTTGTGCGTTGGGGAAACGGCACAAGAAAGAACTGCCGGAACAGAACGTGAACGTGTTCGAACGCAACTCGCGCACGCGCTTTCTGATGTGCGTTTGAAAAGTCATGATCGTCTTTTGATTGCGTACGAGCCTGTTTGGGCGATAGGAACAGGGCAGACACCAGATGTTCCAGATGTGCTTGCTATGCACGAGTTTATTCGTTCTGTATTGAGTGATGTTTTGCCGAATATGGATGCGAGTCAGTTGCGCGTTTTGTACGGAGGAAGTGTTGACGGAACAAACTCGTATCAATTTTTGCGCGAGAAAACGATTGATGGACTGCTTGTTGGAGCCGCAAGTGTGAAATTGAATCAGTTTAAAGAAATTATTGATGCTACAAGCGAAGTGCTTGATGCACAGAAATCTGTATGATGTGGACTATTCCTATCATAGTTATTATTGTTAGTTTGATCGCTATTATTTTTGTTTTGATAAAAAAAATTCCCAAGTTACGCGTGATTGATGTTCAATCTATTCCAGAAGAACGCACACGAGAACTAAAAGAAAAAATTATAATGGAAAAATTGTCTCGTTCCGGACGAAATAAATTGCGGATTGTTGCGAAAGTTTTTTCGTCAATTACAAAAGTATTTTCTAGATTCGGCCGTCGAACTGTTCAAAAATTGTATGCGATCGAACAGTATTATCAAAAATTGAATCGTACAGCAACGGAGGGTCAGCATTCTTATTCACATGAGACGATTAAACAAATGACTGTTGAAGCTGAATCGCTAATTCGACAAGAAGAATTTATTCCAGCAGAGAAAATTTATATTGACATCATAAGCCATAATCCAAAAAGTGTTGATGCTTATGAAGGATTGGGAAATCTGTATTTGAAAAAAGGAGAATACGAGCAAGCTAAAGAGACGTTCAAGTTCTCGCTCCGTATTTCGCCTAACGACGCGAGTGTGCATGTTTCGCTTGCAGAACTTGAAACCAAACTTGGAAATCACAAACAAGCGCTTGAATCTTTGCGCAAAGCAGTTGGAAAGAGATCAAAGAATCCGAAGTATTTGGATTTATACATTGAGTCTGCGCTTTTGGCTGGTTCGCTCAAGGACGCACGAAACGGTTTACAGCTTTTGAAACGTGTGAATCCGGAAAACCAGAAGATTCAGGATTTTGAAGAACGATTTTTGAAGTTAAAAGAGGAATATATTGCGAAAACAAGCACTCATCAAACTGAAGATGAATCAAAAACCCATCATTAGTAATGATGGGTTTTTATCTTTTTCTGCAAAACTGGAGCCACCTGTCGGACTCGAACCGACGACCTTTTCTTTACAAAAGAATTGCTCTACCAGCTGAGCTAAGGTGGCGAATAGTCGTCGTCTAAAATGAGATGAGAAATCGATTGGTGGGCCGGGTAGGATTCGAACCTACGAAGGCATAAGCCGCGACATTTACAGTGTCGTGCGTTTAACCGCTTCGCTACCGACCCACAAAATATTTCAAGTATTCCTGAATCCAAGTTAAAATTTGATTAAGTAATTTTTTGTCTCCGTAACGAATATGAACGACACCATATCGCATACGAGGAGGTCTTTTGTTCGTTTTACTTTTGACAGGTGTCCTAATATAAGGTTTTGAAAATCGTCTAACTGGAATTTTTAAGCAATCACTCCAAAAGTTAGTTATTTTTTTCAAATCTTGTCCTGGATGGCAATAAATATACCCTCTTAGTTTCCCTTCGTCAATCCCGCACACTTCACGCAAAAATCTCATAAAAATGAGGCACATGAAAGGATCGCTATTCACAAAATCCACCACAGAATATCCTTTTGAACCTTCCGCCCAATAAAGCATTATTCCAGCAATTTTTAATTCTTCTTCTTTTTTATTCAATCTATGTTTTATTTTGAATGATTCCGGTTTGTGTCTAAAGGAGGCTTCGGACGCTTCTCTTGGCCCTCGTCTCGGAATTTTTTTGTCTCGTAGAAATCTGTAAACTGTTTGAAGGCCTATTCCGAAATGTTCTGCAATTTTTTTAGCACTCCAAAGTTTAACACTGTATAGATTGATTACTTCTCGATGTTCTGATTTTTTAATTGCTTTTGGATAACTCATAGTTAATGTCAGTGTAACATAAAATTCTGGCTTTAACCATTTGTCAACATCAAAACACTCCGTATATGAAGTGTTCTGGAGCCGTCGTCGGGAATTGAACCCGAGACCCCATCCTTACCATGGATGTGCTCTACCAGCTGAGCTACGACGGCGTTTACGACGAGAATAATATCAAAGGTCTAAATTCCTGTGAAGGGCTTGACGAGTTTGTTAATATTCTATATTCTTGCGACATCAAATCAAACCATATGTCCCAAGACAACATGATCAAGCTCGAGTGCACAGAGTGCAAAAATATCGGTTACCGCAGTCACAAGAACAAGAAAACGATCAAAGAACGGATTGAACTTAAGAAGTTCTGCAACCGTTGTGGAAAGCACATTCTGCACAAAGAGACAAAATAAAACCGGCCTGTGCCGGTTTTTGCAATTTTTGTCAATAGACTGTACACTTACCCTTATGAGGTGACAATATGCTAGGTTAGGGGTAACAAAGGGTAACTCCTTTGAAATATGCCTAAAAACCATACCCCTGCAGCTCCAAGAGATATTAGATTCCGTTGGTATAAACAGGTCGAACAATAC
>JACQXU010000034.1 GCA_016208545.1 Candidatus Uhrbacteria bacterium
CTTGAACTTGAAGCAAAATGTAACCTTGAAGTTTTTTCGCAAGCGAAGTGTCGTACGCGCGAACTGAAAACGGCACAAAAATAACGAATGTTAATAAAAGGAAAAAATATTTTGACATAAGAAAAATTTTTAATTTGAAATATCTTCAACTTGTAATTGTAATTCTCGATTTCCATTCCATTCGTTCACACGGATATGAAAAGCAAGATCGAGTGGCTGGCCGAGTATGAAATTTTGCGCACGATCGCCAAAACCAAACGCAATTGCCGGCATAATTCGTCCAGCAGGAGACTGAACAGAGAGTTTTAGATGCTTTCCTTCATTTCCAACTTGAACAAATGAGACAAGCGATAATCCGAGTGCGCAAAACAAAGGTTCCGGATTCCCCTGCCCAAACGGACGACAACGTTCGATTCCTTCAAACAAATTCCAATCAACTTCTTCTAGCGTCAACTCTTTTTCAATCTCAATCCTCGGAGTCAAATCTTTTTCACTTATTGTTTGCGCGGCAAAGGAATGCAATAATTCAATTGCAGATTTTAAATTTTCTTCACCACGAATTGAAAATCCACAGGCTTGAGGATGCCCGCCGAACTTTTCCAAATGTAAAGACGCGTGTTGAAGCGCGGCTGTCACATCAAAATTTCCAAACGTTCTTCCAGAACCGACATACAACTCATCTGATTTTCCAATCACATAAACTGGACGCTGATGTTCACCCACAAGTTTACCAGCAACAAGCCCGACAAGACCAGGAGCCCAGCAGTCAGAAACAGCGATCAAAAGATTTCCGAGCGGTTGAGTTGATAATTGAACTTTTGCTTCGTCGTACATTTGTGAAGATTGACGCTGGCGCTCTTTATTTGTTTCTTGAAGACGTATCGCAAGTTCGGTCGCTTGTGTTTCATCTTCCGCCATAAGCAAATCTAGCGCTTCTGTTGCGTGATTGATTCGCCCGGCCGCATTCAACCGAGGTCCAATTTGAAAACCGATTGAGGTCGTATCAAGAGTTCCAAACTTTCCACCGGAAATTTCAATGAGTTTTTTCAAACCAATTCGTCGAGTTTTATTTAAAACAAGAAGCCCGTACATTTCCAAAACTCGATTTTCTTTAACAAGCGGCATTACATCTGTAACTGTTGCGATCGCGACAAGATCAAGCAGCCATTTTTCGTATCCTTCAGGAATTTTTTTTCCGCGCCGTCGAGCTTCATCATAGAGTGAACATGCTAGTTTGAATGCAACAGCTGTTCCACACAAATTTTTGCTAGGATAAGTTTCTCCACAAACTAACGGATGAATGATGATCGTTTTTTCCGGTAATTGATCAGGAACAGTGTGATGATCGCAAACAATCGTGTCAATCCCTAGAGTTTTTGCAAAATCGATCGCTTGTTTGTTGCTAATACCGCAATCAACCGCGATGATAAGTTTAGTGTGTTCATGGGAATTTAAATGTTCAACAGTCTGAATCGACAAACCATAACCTTCTTTTTCTCGATGCGGAATATATGAAGTTATTTTCGTTTTATTGTTCTGCTGCTGATCGCAAATAGTATCCGGCCGGATACTATTTGAAACATCAAATGAAAGTTCACGAGATATATCGCGCAGACAAGTCAACAAAAGAGCGCTGCCGCAAACACCATCAGCGTCATAATCGCCATGAATTGTTATAACTTCTTTGTGCTCAAAGGCGTAAAAAATTCTTTGAACTGCTTCATTCATCTGGCGAAACAAAGCAGGCGAATGAACATCGCGACTCCAGTCTGGACCGAGATAAACATCCATTTCTTCCTGTGTACGCAAATTCCGATTCCAGAGCAATTGCAAAAGTGCCGGATGTATTTCCGGAAACTTCTGTTTCACTTCTTCGTCAATAAGATCGGCAACGATCCATTTGGATTTTTTAAACATTAGAAATCTACTTATTCTCTCTTTAACACTTTTAAATAAGCTTCAGTCGGGATGCTGACTTTTCCTTTTCCGAGTTCTGCCATTTTTGCTTTTCCTTTTTTCTGTTTTTCGAGAAGTTTGCGTTTCCGTGTTACATCACCTCCATACAATTTAGCAGTAACATCTTTTCGCATTGCTGAAATTCTCTCTGACGCAACAACTTTTCCGCCAATGCTCGCTTGAAGTTTGATAACAAAATTTTCACGCGGAATTGTGTCTTTGAGAACATTCAAAACACGCCTGCCACTTCGTTCAGCTTCATTTCGATAAACAAGAGTTGAAAAAGCGTCAACTGACTCTTCGGCCACTAAAATATCCATCCGAACAACGTCCGCGTCACGATATTCCAAAATTTCATAATTCATCGAACCGTATCCGGCTGTAACTCCTTTCAATTTATCGTAAAAATCAACAATGATCATTGAAAGCGGAATTTCGTAATGCAAAATCGCGCGCTCTCCAAGAAGATATTCAGTATTTTTATAAATACCACGTCTCTCTTGCATAAGCTGAATTATGGCTCCGATATATTCTGACGGACTTACAACATCCATTTTCACCCATGGCTCTTCAATTTTTTCAACAAACGACGGATCAGGAAGTTCAAGCGGACTTTTGATTGTTTTAGATTCGCTGTTTCGCAAAACAACTCGATAAGCGACCGACGGAACTGTAACGACCAAATCAAGTCCAAACTCACGTTCCAAACGTTCCTTTAAAATTTCCAAATGCAACATTCCAAGAAGTCCAACGCGAAATCCATATCCAAGCGCTGGCGAATGTTCAGATTCATACACGAGCGATGAATCGTTTAATTTGAGTCGCTCGACAGCCTCGCGTAAACGATGAAAGTCATCGCCTTCTTTTGGAAAAACTCCGGCATAAACCATTGGACGAACTTCTTTATAACCGGCAAGTGGAGGAACGTTTGCGTTTCGATCTGTTATCGTATCACCAACACGACAAGCTCCGACTTCTAAAACTTCAAATGTTTTGTCAGTGGCGATTAAACGTACGAGCGATCCTTTTTTTATTTCTCCGTCCATGACGCGAATATAGGCCATGACACCGCGATAATCATCGTAAAAAGAATCAAAAATGAGCGCACGAGTTGGCGCGTCTTTTTTTCCGGAAGGCGGTGGAATTCGATTTACGATTTCTTGAAGTAACATTTCAACTCCCTGCCCTGTTTTTCCACTTGAACACAAAATTTCTTCAGGTCTGCAACCAAGCAATTGCACAAGCTCTTCTTTTCTTCGATCAACATCAGCGGCTGGAAGATCAATTTTATTTAAAACTGGAATGATTGTGAGATCTTCCTCAAGAGCAAGATACAAATTTCCGATTGTTTGCGCTTGAATGCCTTGCATTGCGTCAACGAGAAGCACTGCTCCCTCAACAGCCGCAAGTGAACGAGATACTTCGTAGTTGAAATCAACGTGGCCAGGAGTGTCAATAAGATTAAGTTGGTAGGTTGTAGTTTGTAGTTGGTAGGACATGCGCGCTGGAGCAAGTTTGATTGTGATTCCTTTCTCGCGCTCAAGATCCATCGAATCCAAAATCTGTTCTTTCATGTTTCGTTTATCAACTGTTCCGGTAATTTCAAGCAACCGATCAGCAAGCGTTGATTTGCCGTGATCAATGTGAGCGATAATACAGAAATTTCGTATATTGGATTGATCGGACATAAAAACGAAATATTTTTTCACAAATTACCTCTCGTTTTGTTTTATAGAGACAGACGGGACGACTTTTTCTTGGCCTTAAGTTCAAACATCGGCAGAAAAAGTCGTCCCGTAACTGTCTCTTG
>JACQXU010000035.1 GCA_016208545.1 Candidatus Uhrbacteria bacterium
AATTTTAGAATTTTTATGATAAATATAACAAAATTCTAAAATTCAAGACCTGACCCCAATTTTTTGCCACAGGCCAAACCAATGCTGATTTCCTCTCGTTCGCTGTCTGACAGACGAGAATAGGTGACTGTTTGCATACGAAGTGATGGTATCACCTCGTTGCGCTAGATTGTTGACTCCAAGTTACAAAAAAAATTAAAAACACCATTTTTAGAACGAAGTTAGTTTGATGAATATATCAAACAAGGTATCAAATTTGTTCAAAAAGACAGACCATCGCGTTATTCTATCAAGCCGTGAATTACGAAATCCAAAAAATTTATCTCCAAAGCTCATGGAATAACGATCGTTACAGCCTCTTGACAAGCTTTTTTTCTTGAGTAAAATGGCGGCGTTAGCACTCTATAAAGGAGAATGCTAGTGTATTTTGATAAATATAGTCATGAAGTCCTGGAGTCATTGAAAAGTCTTGGAGTCGTTAAGTACTATTTAAGACTCCATGACTCTGTGATTCTGACTCCATAACTTACCAATCTATGAAACTCACCCCAATTTCCGACCACATCGTGGTCAAACCAATTTCAGCGGAGGAAAAATCAGTTTCCGGAATCATAATTCCAGACACAGTAAATAAAGAACGTCCAGAGCGCGGTGAAGTAATTGCTGTCGGTCCTGGTCGCGAACTTGAAAATGGGAATCGTTCTAAAATGGAAGTTCAGCCAGGCCAAATAGTTTTGTTTAAAAAATACGCGCCTGACGAAGTAAAAATGAACAACGAAGAGTTTTTAATAATTCGCATGGAGGATGTAATGGGGATAATTGAGTAATAAGTAACTAATAGTCTTGGAGTCAATATTACAAAGTCATGAAGTCCTGGAGTTGATTAAATTATTTACTCCACGACTCAATGACTCCATGACTTTACAACTTTCCACTATGTCCAAACAAATTTCATTCAATGAAGAAGCACGTTCTGCACTCAAACGCGGAGTTGATCAGCTTGCAAACGCTGTAAAAATTACTCTCGGTCCAAAAGGTCGAAACGTAATTTTGGATCGCGGTTATGGAACCCCGATAGTTACAAAAGACGGTGTTACAGTTGCAAAAGAAATCGAACTCGAAAATAAATTTGAAAATCTTGGAGCTGAACTTGTGAAAGAAGTTGCGAGCAAAACAAACGATGTTGCGGGCGACGGCACAACAACCGCGACAGTTCTTGCGCAATCTTTAATTGCAGAAGGTTTGCGGAACGTAACAGCCGGAACAAATCCGCAAGCGCTTCGACGCGGAATTGAAAAAGGCGTTGAAGCAGTCGTTGGAGAGATTAAAAAAATCGCAACACCGATCAAAGGTGAAGAAATAGAAAAAGTTTCTTCAATTTCCGCAAACGATCCGGAGATTGGCGCGATGATTGCAAGTGCCATGACCAAAGTTGGAAATAATGGCGTGATTACAGTTGAAGAATCACAAACTTTCGGAGTTGATGTTGAAGTTGTGGAAGGAATGCAATTCGACAAAGGATATGTTTCAGCTTATATGGTTACAAATCAGGAACGAATGGAAGCTGAATATCAAGATGCGTATATTTTGATTACAGATAAAAAAATTAGTTCGATTCAAGATATTTTGCCGATTCTCGAAAAAGTTGCGACAACTGGAAAAAAAGAATTAGTGCTAATTGCAGATGATGTTGATGGGGAAGCGCTCGCAACACTTGTTGTAAACAAATTACGCGGAGTGTTTAACACACTTGCAATCAAAGCTCCGGGATTTGGCGATCGTAGAAAGGCTATGTTGCAAGACCTTGCAATTTTGACCGGTGGAAAAGTTATTTCTGAAGAAGTTGGATTGAAATTAGAAAACGTTGATCTGCATGATTTAGGACAGGCACGAAAAATTGTTTCAAATAAAGAACACACAACAATTGTTGAGGGTCACGGAGAAAAATCAGCGATTGAAGATCGTGTGAAACAATTGCAAGCGGAATTGAAAAATTCAACTTCAGATTTTGAAAAGGAAAAAATGCAGGAAAGAATTGCAAAATTGTCAGGTGGTGTGGCTGTTATCAAAGTCGGCGCGGCAACGGAAACCGAAATGAAAGAGAAAAAACACCGCATTGAAGACGCTGTTGCTGCCACAAAGGCCGCTGTTGAAGAAGGAATTGTTCCTGGTGGAGGAGTTGCGCTTCTTCGCGCCGCTCGCGTGCTGGATTCAACTTCTGCTGAAGGCGATGAAAGAGTTGGGCTTGATATTTTGCGCCGCGCTCTTGAGGAACCGCTAAGAATGATAGCGCAGAATGCCGGCAAAGACGGATCGGTCGTTGCAGAAAAAGTCAGAGAGAACACAGGTTCATTTGGATATAACGCTCAAACCGATGTTTACGAAGATTTAACAAAAGTCGGTGTTATTGATCCTGCCAAAGTCACGCGAAGCGCGCTTCAAAACGCGGCATCAATCGCGATTATGATTATCACAACAGAAGCGGCTGTTACAGAAATCCCTAAGAAAGAACCCCCAACTCCTCCAGGACACGGTGGAATGGAAATGTATTAGTAGCAGATGTCAGATGTCAGATGTAAATAAAAACAAAAGCGGGGTTGAAAGACTCCGTTTTTGTGATACAGTGTTCGTGTATGTCTACACAAACAGAAAGATTTATTTCCGCAATTGGTTATCTTGGAGTTTTATGCATTCTTCCTCTTTGGCTTAATCGTCAAAGTGCGTTTTCACAGCATCATGGAAAACAAGGATTGGTTTTGTTGATCGCTTGGATCGTTTTGTGGTTTGGAAACATTGTTCCTGTTTTGGGACAAGTCGTCTGGGCGCTTGGTTCTTTAGCGCTTGTTATTTTAATAATTCTTGGAATGATAAACGCTTTTGCCGGCCGTTTATGGGAAATGCCAGTTTTGGGATCGTACGCGAAGCGTTTTAATTTTTAACGTAAGGTTTGTTCTCGCGATTTCTCGGAAAGGCGAAAAAAATTGAACAGAGTTTTCTTACTTTAACTTTAGCGTCAACTATTCAGTAAACCACCTTTGGTCACAAGAGACAGTTACGGGACACTTTTTCTGCCGATATTTATGTGAAGGCCAAGAAAAAGTCGTCCCGTCTGTCTCTACAGAACGAACGATTGGTTATTGTAAAGTAAACTGAAATTTATGAAAGAACTTCTCAATCAAATTCAAGCCCTCCGGGTGAAAGCAGAGAACACCTGGAGGTCGCTTTGACCTCGACACTGTAAAAACACAGCTTGCGGCTTTTGAAATTGAGATGGGCCAGCCTGATTTTTGGAATGATAGTGAGAACGCTCGCAAAGTTAGCAAACAAGCGGCTGAACTTCGAGACGAACTTTCAATTTGGGAAGGTTTTTTGAAAGAAGTTAAAGATTTGGAAGAAGTTGTTGTTCTTGCAGAGAGTGAAGGAGATGTTTCACTTCACGATGAAGTCGCAAAAAAACTGGAAACTTTTGATAGAAAATTTGTTCGTTTGGAATTCGCAACACTTTTTTCAGGTGTCTACGATCAGCGTCCGGCGATTGTTTCAATTCATGCCGGCTCTGGCGGAACAGAGGCGCAGGATTGGACAGAAATGTTGTTTAGGATGTACATGCGTTTTGCAGAACGCCACGACTGGACAACAACTATTTTGAATGAGTCGCGCGCTGTAGATGTTGGAATAAAAAGTATTACAATGCGAATCGAAGGTCGTTACGCCTACGGTTATCTAAAATCCGAAGCCGGTGTGCATCGGCTTGTGCGTATTTCTCCGTTTGACGCGGAAAAAATGCGCCATACGACTTTCGCGCTCGTTGAGGTTATTCCAGAACTCGATGAAGTTGAAGAGATCGAACTTGATCCGAAAGATTTGCGCATTGACACGTTTATGGCTGGCGGAAAAGGCGGACAAAGCGTAAACACAACTTATTCTGCCGTGCGAGTCGTTCATATTCCGACAAACATTTCTGTTGCGTGCCAAAATGAACGGTCGCAATTGCAAAATAAAGAAACCGCAATCAAAATTTTGAAATCAAAACTTCTCCAATTACAATTGCAAGAACAGGAAAAAGAAAAGAAAGAATTGCGCGGTGAATATCAGTCCGCTGAATGGGGAAATCAAATCAGATCGTATGTTTTGCATCCTTATAAGATGGTTAAAGATCACAGAACAGAGTATGAAACCGCTGATACAACTTCAGTTCTTGATGGAGAGCTCGAACCGTTTATGGAAGCGTATTTGAAGAAAGAAGTAGAAAAGAGTAGGAAAGTAGGAAAGGGAGAAAGTGGGTAAGTGGTAAGGGAAATAAAAACAATATGTCAAAATATACAACAGCTTTAGTAACAGGAGGTGCCGGATTTATCGGCTCGCACATTGTTGATGCGCTGATTCGACGTCGCATTAAAGTTTACGTTGTTGACGATTTATCAACAGGCAATACAAAAAACGTCAATCCAAACGCACATTTTACAAGGATGTCTATTTTGAATCCGCAGTTTGTTGAGTATCTCAAACGAGTGAAACCAGATGTTATTTTTCACACTGCCGCGCAAATAAATTTGCGGGATTCAGTAAAAGATCCGATGAATGATGCTAAAACAAATATTTTAGGAAGTCTGACGATCGCTCACGTTGCAGGACAAATTGGCATTAAAAAAATTATTTTTTCTTCAAGCGGCGCTTCGTATCCAGAATCTGCTCGTTTGCCGTGGTCAGAAAAAGTTGTGTCAGAACCAGTTTCGCCGTACGCGATTTCGAAACGATCCGCTGAAATGTATTTTCATTTTGCGTATATGATACACGGAGTTTCGTATGTTGCGCTTCGTTACGCGAATGTTTACGGGCCGCGGCAGAATGCGAAAGGGGAGGCAGGAGTGATTTCGGTTTTTACAAATCAGATGTTGCGCGGAAAACCATCTACGATTTTCGGAACAGGAAAACAGACGCGCGATTTTATTTTTGTTGAAGATGTTGTTGCGGCAAACATCGCGGCGATGAATAAAAAAGTTATCGGGGTTTTCAATATCGGAACCGGAAAAGAAACAGATGTCAATACGATTTTTCACAAATTGCAAAAATTCACGCACGCTCAACTTCCGGCTCGCCACGAGCCTGCCTCGGTTGGTGAAGTGATGCGTTCATCGCTCGATTGCCGCAAAGCTCGAGAGATTTTGGGATGGAAACCGAGCGTAAAATTAGATGAAGGGTTGGAAAAGACAGTTATAGACATCACATCCAAAAATCGTACTCAATAACCCATTAAAATTGTGACTGGCTTGTTTTTCACTCAGAAAAATCCTCAATGTATCTATGGATACATTTGTGGTTTTTCTGAGTTGCAAAACAGCGCCATTCATCAATTTTTCTTGGGTTCTAAGTTCGATTTTTGGATATGATGTCTATAAGTGGTTTGGGAAATAAAAAAGAACGGAGCGGTTGTGTCATGTCTCCGGGTCATCGGACTGTCGCCGCTGTTCCCTCCGACATGACACAACCGCTCCTATTATAATGCAATAAACTATGTTTTCACTGGAAAAGGAAGAAATTAGGAAAGCCGTTGTAATTCTCCGTGAAGGAGGGGTTGTTGTGTTTCCAACTGAAACGGCATACGGAATCGCGGCTGACGCAACAAATTCGCGCGCTGTTGAAAAAGTAATGGCGATCAAAGGCCGTGCAACAGGAAAAGCGCCGCCGCTCATCGTTGCAGATTTAAAAATGGCAGAAAAATACGCTTTGCTTTCTCCGATTTTTGATCAACTAATTTCCAGTTTTTGGCCAGGACCTCTTACTATTATTTCGCCAATTCGCAAAGAATCAACTTTGTCTCCGCTTGTTGTTCAAGATAATACAATTGCAATTCGTGTAAGTTCGCATCCGATTGCTCACGCTTTGTCGCAAGCGCTTAACGTTCCAATTGTGGCAACATCAGCTAATTTGGCTGGGAAACCAGAATGTTATGATCTTACAAGTGTTAAAAAGCAATTCAAAACACAAAAACTTCAACCTGATTTTTATATTGACTGTGGAGTGCTGAAAAAACGTCTGTCGTCGACAATTGTTGCTGAAAAAAACGGATGTATAGTTGTTCTCAGAAAAGGAGATATTGAAATTACTCCACGACTCCACGACTTCATGACTCCATGACTTTTTTATGTTACCTAAAGCAAAAAAGTTTTTAAGTCAGAATTTTCTTGTTGATGAAAATAAAAAACAAAAAATCATTCAAGCCGCTGAAATAAAAAAAGGCGAAACAGTTCTTGAAATTGGTCCAGGAACAGGAACGCTGACAAAAGCGTTAGTTGACGCTGGCGCTAGCGTGATTGCGATTGAAGCAGACAAAGATTTGATCAAGCCACTCAAAAACAGGTTTGGCGACAGTGTTGATTTGATTCACAGTGATGTCCTTTCCGACCTTTCGGTCCTTTCCGACCTTTCAGACTTGTCTTTCAAACTCATTGCAAACATTCCCTACAACATCACCTCACCAATTCTCGAAAAATTTCTCACAAATTCTCCTCGGCCGTCGAGAATGGTTCTTATGGTTCAAAAAGAAGTCGCGGATCGAATAACTGCCAAACCTCCAAAAATGAGTTTGTTTTCTGTTGTTTGTCAGATTTACGCAAAGTGTGAGCGTGTCGCAATTGTGAAAGCTGGCGCGTTTCGGCCGATTCCAAAAGTTGATTCAGCTATTGTTAGGCTTGATTTGTATCCCTATAATCAGGAAAAAGTCATCGCGCTTGCGAAAAGAGGGTTTTCTTCAAAACGCAAACAACTTAAAACGAATCTCGGTCCTCGCGGTGTTGAAAAGTTAAAACAGCTCGGTCTTGACGCAAAAATTCGTGCACAAGAACTCACTGTTGAAGATTGGATCGGTTTGCTATAATAGTTTCAGCCATATGGGAATTAAACGAGTGCGAACTCGTGAACCTCGTCCTCTTTCGTCCGAGCAAAAGGTAGCTTTTGCGCTTTTGTTATTTTTGGGTTTAGGTGGAATTTTTTTCGGGTTTAGATCTTTTGGTGTGAATGTCCAGCGTCCGTTTGATTTGCAAATCGCGCGTTATTTGCAGGGCGAGAGATTTCTCACAACTTCACAGCGCGAACAAGAAGAACTTGAAGCGTCAAAAACTCGAGATGTTGACGGAGAT
This sequence comes from Candidatus Uhrbacteria bacterium, assembly GCA_016208545.1. Taxonomy (GTDB): domain Bacteria; phylum Patescibacteriota; class Patescibacteriia; order UBA9934; family GWF2-40-263; genus JACQXU01. The sequence continues at coordinate 7,140 of JACQXU010000035.1, forward strand.
GGACTGACTGACTACGACGAACTCCAAGTTTACAAAACAAGTCCGTATCTGACTGACTCCGATTCAGACGGCTTTGACGACAAAACTGAAATTTTTTCAAACAACGATCCAAATTGTCCAAAAGACAAAACTTGCACTGGAATTTCTTCAGCTGAAATAGTGGATGAAAGCAATCCTCTCGCAGGTCTTGAAGGAATTTTTGGAGATATGACATCTTTGACAGAGGCTGGAGAAATTAACTTTAAGTCAAAAGAAGATGTTGAAGCGTTTTTCAAAAAGGCAACTTTGGTTGAAATTCGCAAAGCGCTTCTTAAATCAGGAATGAAAAAAGAGGATCTTGATAAAATAGATGATAAAGCGCTTGCTGAATATTTTAGTATAACGATTGATGAAGCGTCGGAAAAGGGAACTTTTGATGAGCTAGTCGAGCCTTAATTATGTTTTCGCAAAAGGAAAAAACAAGACAATGGTTTTCAGTGGGACTGGTTTTTGTTTTTGGAATTGTAAGCATGATTGTTTTTTTATCACCAAAATCAGCACAAGCAGATACAGCTTTGGTTAATATGGAATTAAAAGGGGCAGAAGGTCTTGGAGGTTGTTTTGCCGCCCCTTTTTCTCCTCCTTGTGTGCCTATGGGAATTAGAGAATCTGCAAAAATTATTAGTGAAAATGTTGTTGCGTCAACTTGGAAAATCGCCGCTGTGCAAGCAATTTTGGACATAGGAAAATTTGTTGCAAATCGTTTGGCATATGAATCCGCACTGATCGTTGCAAACGGTGGAATCGGACAGGGCTCGATGTTTTACAAAAAAGGTATTGGCGAAGGGTTTGCAGATTTTGGACTTGAAGTTGCAGGTGAAGCAGTTGCTGAATTGAGTGAGGGTCTTGAAAGCGAACTTGGACTCAAACTTGGAGCTTGTCTTCCACCGCCGGATTTTTCTTTAGCTCTTCAACTCGGAATCGCGCAAAGATACAAACCGCAAAAACCGCGTTGTGATATTTTGGAAGTTATTGGGAATTGGTCGGATTTCGTCGGAGAGATCGGTTCTGCATTGGATCCAGATCAGGCAAACAAAGCAATCATTTCAAAATTTGCTGAATCGCTTAAGCCAGGACAAAATGAATTAAGTGCTTCAGTTAAAGTAAATTATGAGGTTGCAAGACAGGTGGAAGAGAAAAAAAATGCTGAAACGTTAGAACGTTTAAGTCCAAAAGCATTAAAAGATGTTAAAGATCCAACAACAGGACAAACAACAACACCATCATCTTTTGTGGAAGATGATTTTGTTACAAAACTTAGGAAACTCGCCACAGGAGAAGATATACAATTAAAAGCTTCTGATATGCTTGCGGCAGAAGATACGACTGGAGCAATAACAAGCGGTCTTTTATTGACAGCCGCGTCAACTTTCACCAACACTCTTCTTTCTGAACTTTTTAACAAAATTTACAAAGGACTTTTTGCTGTTTCACCGGAATCTTCTGATCCGTTTAATTTGGAAGCGCTTCCGGACGATGAGGAATCTAATCGTGATCGTTTGTCTGGAATTTTTGCGACTCTTCCGTTTGCCAAAACTGAATACAACGTGTTAAACGAATTCATCGTTTGTCCTCCAGAAGGAATTGCAAATCGCGGAGTCAATAATTGCGTTATGAATTCGGATTTTATGGCCGCTATCACACGCGGAAATTCCGGTGTTCCTCTTACTGTTCAAGAAGCAATTGATGAAGGTTTGATAAACGGCGGATGGAAACTTATTTCATCGCGTAAATTGGATGTGAATCAAGATCCGCTTTGTTACACATACAGTTTTTGTTATGCGAATTTAGTGAAATTGCGAAAAGCTCGAGTTCTTCCGATCGGATGGGAGCTTGCGGCGCAGGCAAACAACGACGGCGATCCAAAATCACTTCAAGAAATTATCGGCGAATTCAATAATTGCAGTCCAAGCGGAACAATTGATCTGGCTCATCCATTTTGCCATTTGATTGATCCAAATTGGGTTTTGAAATATCCGGACGCACAATGCCGCGCAATTGTTAATGGCGAAATTCGTCTGACAATGTTAAGCCCTGGCCGTCAAAGCGTTTGCGCTGATTCGCCAAGCTGTTTGGGAGAAGACGGAAATGGAAAATGCACAAATGGATACGGATATTGCGTTTCCGAGAAAAACGTTTGGCGTTTTCGCGGTGATTCGTGCGAAGAGCAATACGCCGGATGTTTGTCAATGACAAATACAACATCTAAAAAACAAAACTCGGTCATAATAAATACTGTTGATTACAGTGTTTGCGGAAAACAAAATGCCGGCTGTCAGTGGTATCGCACGAACAAATACAAATCTGGCGACACTTTTGAATGGCTGGTTCCAAACGAATCGTTTGACACAGCTGAACGCGAAGACGACTGGCTTTATCAGACTTCAACTGGACAAATGAGTGATCCGACAGCGTACTCTGCTCCGGCCGGAAACGCGTACAAGGTTTTTTCGTATGAAGATCGTGAATATTTTACGCACGCGGCAAAAGAATGTTCAAACTCTGACGCTGGCTGTTCTGAATTGTTTTCTTCAAATAGTTCAACTTTGAACATGTTGCGAAATCCGAGTTTTGAAACAGACGGAAATAGCGACAGTGTTCCAGATCATTGGACACTTCAAAATATTGCGGTAAATGATTTGGTGATTGAAAAAAATAAATCAGCGGCGCGAGGAACTTCTTCTCTTAAACTTCTTGTTGGTGGCGGAGAAGGCGTTAGCCAACTTCTTTCTGTTTCACCGAGCCAATTTTACACTTTGAGTTATTACGCAATTTCGGAAACCGCAAATCAACAAAACGCCGATGTTCGTCTTACATTTTTGGACAATAACAGCGCCGAAGTTGATTTGTCAGGTTTGTCGTTTGTCGGTTGCACGGCGACTGGAAACGAATTGGTCGCTGTAAAAAATGTTGAAACTGAATGGATACGACAATCCTGCACATTTGGCGCTCCAAAAAACGCTTCGCAAATGAAAGTTTTGCTTGATTCAACAAATGTTCGTTATGACGCGATTCAAATAGAACCAAAAGAAACAACAAGCACTTTTGTTGAAGGTTTGAAAAAAGATGGACAAGCGCAATTTATTAAAACCGCGCCAAATTATTTGGGCTGTGAAGGAAAAGCGACTGATCCTGCCGCGTGCTCGCAATACGCTCAAGTTTGCGCGGCTCAAGACGTCGGATGCAATTTGTACACGCCGGACGACGGCGATCCAAACGTATCAGCGATCGTGAGTTCTTTGGACGTTTGTCCAAACGAGTGTGTTGGATACGACGCTTTTAAACAAGAAGCAACTCTTTATGACGACGAAGAATTTCCAGTTCATTTCATTCCTGAAAAAGCAGTAACGTGTCAATCTCAATTTGTCGGATGCGACAGTTTCACAAATTTGGATATTGTTGAAAAAGGCGGAGAGGGAATCGAGTATTACACAAACTTGCGAGCTTGCGCGACTCCAGAAATGACAGACGGATTAGCAAATAAAGAATCATCAACGTTTTTTACTTGGGAAGGATCAGATAATGCTGGTTATCAGTTGCGTTCATGGGTTTTGCTCGAATCAAACATGGATGATGCTCCGTGCACAAAATGGAAAGTTAGCGCGAAAGATCAGATGATTTGTGAGGAAGATGCGGCATATTTGGCAACTATCGCGGCAGACACATCTTGCGACGACCATTCGGATATTTTCTCAAATCCAGATTGCCGAGAATTTTTTGACGCGTCCGGTATCGTTCACTATCGCAAGTTTTCACAAACCGTAACGATCAGCGAACAGTGCGCTCCGTATCGAAAAGATGTTTCATTAAAATCTGATTGCGATGCGTCTGGCGGATTCTGGGATACTCAAGTTGGATTCTGCCGGTACTTTGGTTTGTCTTCCGAAAGCAACAGTTGTCCTTCTACGCAAAACGGTTGTCGGTCGTACACTGGCGGAGCCGGACGAAACGCTGTCACGCTTTTCAATGAAACATTCGAATCCGGATCGTATTCTGGATTTGAGGTATTTGGTTCAGCCAATACAGAAGTGAAAATCAGCAATGAATCTATCGCAACAAACGGACATTCACTTCGAGTTTCAGCTCCGACAAACGATAAAGGCGGATTTGCGACAGTTCAAGAATATCTTGATGTCGCGCTCACGAACGCAACTTATGATCCAAATAATTCCGCGCAAACGTGTTCAAATTTAGGTCATACTGTAACTCAAGCCGGTTGTGAGATTGCTCCTGATTGCGTTGTGTATCCGGGAACAAACAGTTGCGGTCCGCTTGTAAACAAACTCGTAGCAGGAAAAACGTTTGTTGTTCAATTCTGGGCAAAAGGAAATGGGAATTTGGAAGTATTGTTAGTTGAAAACGGCGGCGCGGGAAACGCAACTTCCTACGATTTTGGAAGTTCGATTGATTTGACCGGCAATTGGAAAGTTTATTCGCTCGGTCCATTTGATTCAAGCAAGTTTTCAACAATTGATAAAAATGCGATTTTGGTTTTTCAAACCGTTGCTGGAAAAGAATTTTTCATTGATAATTTAATTTTGAAACAAGCTGAAGAAAATATCACAATCGTCAAAAATTCTTGGGTTGTTCCGTCAACCTGCGACATGGCGCCAAACGGAGCGATCACTCCGCAGTATTATCTTGGATGTGAAGTATACACTGACAAAGACAGCAAAGAAAGCAATTTGTATCAATTCTCCAATTTGTGTTCAGAAGCTGTTGTCGGTTGCGAGGCGTTTAACAAAACATTTGAATCAGATTCAGCGTATAGCCAAGTGTTTAATGCGCGTTGTGCAAGAGGTACTGGCGGAGATTTATCAAAACCGTCATTTGTAAATCAAAACACAGCTTGCGTTGTTGAAGGTAAAACGTATTGCACAATTTCAACCGGCCGATCGTATTGCACTTTTGATTTAGACGGAACATTTGAAAATAAACTACCAAACGACCTCGCAACAAGTTTTGGAATTGTGTTTGGACCAGAAACGGTTTTGTCTCCAGCTGACAGCTCGGTTTACATTGTTGACAATGGAAAAGCAGATTGCGACGCAAAAGTCGCAGGATGCCGCGAAGTCGGCGCACCAAAATACAGTCAAGATTTGAAAAAAGTTGATGGATTTGACAGCGCGTATTTCATAAATGATCCTGAACAATACGGAGAAATTTTGTGCGACAACGAAGCGCTGTTTTGCGATGAGTTTGCTTCAACAAAAGATGGAAATTTTTATTTCAAAGATCCAATCAATAAAACTTGCGAATATCGAACCGGAGTTGAGATTGACGGACAGGAATTCACCGGCTGGTTTAGAACAGGCACAAGCAATCCATGTGATTGGAAAGATTTGAACGGTGTTGCGGATTTTCAACCAAAATTAGATAACGCGTACATTATGGCTGGCGATCAATCCGCGATTTGGAAAAACGGAGACAGCGCGTACGACGGCTGGGTTGGAAACTGCCCGTCCAGCGCTGATTTGTGCACAGAATTTGCGGATTTTGCTGACAATGAAAAACCGTATTACTTTTTGAACAACGACAAACTCGACGAAGCCGCAACAGCCGATCCAGATGTTTGCAAAGGACGTGTTAGCCAGAAACTTGGATGCGCTGTTTTCAATAATCGAAGCCGTTCGGAACTCAAATACAATGCAAGCGCTTCGTATACTGCCTCAATTCACGCTGATGTTTTGTTAGATCAATCGCCAAACGCGCTCGTCGATCCTGTAAGTTGCACATTGCCAGACGGCGATAAATTTACAATTTCGGAATCGGCGAAAGATTCTTTGGGCTTGCTGTCAACGACAGTGAATTTGTGTGCTAAGAGATGTTCGTATGATACCGCATCAGACGACTCGATTAACACGAGCACGAGTAAATTATCTGCAAGCACTTCAGCGACGAACACTTATGTTGAACGTTCATGTCTTATTAAAGATGATTGTCCAACACTTAAAACAAAAAATGGAAAAGAAATCAAAGCAACAGGATGCGCAGATATATTCAGCCAAGATTTAGAGTTGGAAAACGATTCAAACACAGTTTTACGAGTTGTGCGAGATCGAAGTTGTTCGTCGTGGCTTGCGTGCGACAGCGCGCGAATGAGTTGGAACGAGCGAACAAATAAATACGAAAAAATTTGTGATTCCATTAATTTGTGCTCTGAAGGCGGAGCGCTTGGAGACGAATCAACTTGCACAAAGTGGTCTCCTCGAGATCCGGAAATTTTAAACGCGTATAAATACTCAAAACGCGACACAACTTGGAGCGGCTCGGATTTATCCGGTTATGCTGTTCCAAACAAACTTCCGGTTGAGCTTTATAATCAATTCAATCTAACGCCTGGAAAGGTTTGCAAAAATGGAACTAAAATAGTTTTGAATACTTTTTATTATCCAATTGAATGTTCAGACGATAGCGATTGTGAAACAGGAGAAGTGTGTGAAGGCACAGCAAAAACCAGATATCGTTTGGTGAATGATGCCGGGCCGTGTTCGACTGATATGGAGTATGGAAGTGAATGCCAAGTCGGTTTTTGCGAGGATAGCGGGGAAGAGTGCGGAACAAACGCGGATTGCGGTGGAACGGAAAAATGTGTGATTGGAACGTGTCAAGAAACTGTAAAACCCGCAGATGCTCAAACAAACTGTGAGAACGGAGATTGTTCATGCGCGCAAGATAGTGATTGTAAAAATAGTTATGTTTGTGATGCTGTTACAAGTGTTTGTGTTGATCAACAACTTGGCGAGCAAAATTGTTACTCTGACGCAGTGAGCGGCTGTACAGGCAAGCAAGTTTGTGTTCCAAACGCGTCAACTGCATTTGGTTCATGTTTTAACGGACGCTGTTTGACTTCAATTATTGATGAAGATAATGATGGATTTGCCGATAAATTGGATTCTGGAAACGATCTTGCGAAATCTTGCCGCGGATATCCGGAAGTTGATTCGCCTTATCCTTCAAAAGTTGTTGAAAAGTGGGCAACAGCAAATGGAACAGAAGGTGCGAAAGAAACAGGATTTACACCGGAAGACACACCGAGTCAAACTTGGTCGCGTCCGTACACATTCAAAACAGGCTATCAAGATTCACAAATTTGCGCGCCAAAAGGAGACGGAACAGTCGAAGGTTGCATTTGCAGTTACGACAAAGTTGAATACGCTGACGGAACTTTGAATCGTTTTACATCAGTTGGATCTTCAATAACTCCGCCGACTGGATTTTGCTCGAGTGGGCCGTTTGACGGACATATTTGCAATTCCGATCAAGACTGCGCATCAAGTACAAATTCTTTAGATTCTGGAAATTGTTTGAAACAAACCCGCCGCGACACATTGTTTGGCTGGGAAGGATATTGCATTGAAAAAGACACTTCGATTCAACTTTTCGCGAGCACTGAACCGGAAGATCAGGCGTGTTTGACTTGGCTTCCTGTTGATCAACTTTCCGGCGCAACAGATTTATACGCCAAATACACTTCAGCCGGATTTGCGCCGGAAGACGTGTATTTTTGCGGAGAGATTAATATTGCGTACGATTTTAATACAAACGGATACCATTGCGCTGAAACAGACGGCGGAAACTGTGATGACGAAGCATCAACAGCCGCTTTTCAAGATGACGATCCTGACGAAGACACGTATTGCGCGCCAGGCTCATTTGCGGTTATGGCTCCGTGTGGCGATCCGTCGCCGAATGATAAGTGCATAGAAGGTTGGGGAGATGATGATTATCCATATTTCTGCGTTCCTGAATTGTCTTATAAAACAGAAGACGATGCTGATGGAGTTGAAGGCATGACAAAAAAAGGAGATAAATGTGTTGTGCCAAAAGCAGATGATGTTATTTATTCTGGATCAGAAGACGAAAACGGGAATACTATTTATTTTATGACTGCGGGAAATTGGAAATCATACAAAAAATCTTATAGTGATTGTATGGTGCGAGGAGTGTTTAAATTAACTAGTACATACAATGCGTATTTTTCAGGCAGTACTTCAGGGATTTCACGCCAACCGTACGCGGCTTGTCAAACAATCGTACAAGTTGGAAAACAGATTTCTCAAGATGGTAATTATAATTTCGCGTGGACCGATCGCGTGTGGAAGAGCAAACCTGCTCCATATTCAATTCAAGATAATTTTGTGTACGAATTTGGGGCAGTGAAAGCCAAGGCGTTTGCATATAAACCAAACACAATTCCTGAAATTTTTGGTCAAGCATTTGGACTTAAGAAGAAATTTAATAAAGAAACAGTTCCTGATCCGTTTCCTCATCGAGTTTATATGTGTCGTGACGATGACGGAGAAGGAGACAATCAAAAACTCGCAACACCAGATGGAGCAGGAACGTGTGAAGATGGATATGCGTTGGATGGAGTCGGCGAGGCTAGGCCGTATTATGGAATTGAAGTGTTATCTCCATCAACTCTTGACACAACATTGTGTAAAAATGAAGGTTGTTTCTGTGCAGAAAATGAGGAATGTAATTTTGATGTTAAAATACAAGCGTTTGCTTCGTGTGGAAATATGGTTTGCACAGGCGGAACTTACGATGGTAAAAAGTGCGATGAAAATCTTGGAAAACAATTTAAAGATTCGGAAAATAAAATAGCGAAATGTAATGATTTGCTTGATCAAACCGATGAAGAAAAAGAAACTAAAAAGAATTGTTATATCCGTTATTCGGATGAAGTGTGCGAAGGCGAAGGAGGAACATGTGGCGGAAAATGTGTTGGCGGAGCAAAAAATGGAGTCTCATGCAATAAAACTTCAAATTGTGAAACACAAACGTGTGATGAGTTTTTTGTGAATACAAATACAGGACTCAAAAGTGTAAGTCAATGCGTTTCAGATGAGAGTATTCAAGTTTCAATTCTTGAAAATTCTCCTGTATCAAATTTGGTTGTATCGCGACTAAAACAACTATTCGCATATTCGTATGATTTATTGAGATTTGAAAATGATGATATTTATACTGACTATAATGGAGATCTATTTGAGGATTATACAGATTTGGAAGCAAAATCTAATTTTAGCGATGAGGTGTTTAAACAAGAACAGGGAGCAAATAAAGTTCCTTGGATTTGGGACGAGCGCGCGAAAAATGGAAATGCGCCTACGGTAGTTTCACTTGGCGCGTGCGCTGGAACAAAATGCAAAGAGGGGAAAAAAGATGCGTTTACAGTGAACGATCAAGACGAAGGAGACATTATTGCAAAAGGTTCAAAACGAGTTTCAGTTAGTTTTTTTGCCTATGCTGATCCAAACCAGATGCCAATTCGCAATATAGTTGTTGATTGGGGTGATGGAGACGATATTACGCCGGACGGTTTGCCATGGCCGACAGATTCGCAAAGCGGCTCAAACGCGAGCGACAACTTCTACAAAAACCATAGAGGGTTGAATACGTCTGGAAATGAGGTTTGTCGAGGCGATGCTGATGTGTTTGGTGAAGCGCCGGAGGCGTGCAGCAGTAACTACATTGTGTTCAGCCATGATTATTCTTGTTCACAAAGTGATTTGAAAAAACTTGAGACACGAGCGTGTGAATATGCCAGTGACGGAAGACTCATCAACTCTCCGTGTTTGAGTTCAACAAAAGACGGTCCAGCCTGTGTGTTCCAGCCGCGTGTTCACGTAAAAGACAACTGGGGCTGGTGTACAGGTTTCTGTGATGCTGGGTCAGATGGGAAGGAGGGGTGCTACGAGGGGAAAGGAGAAGAAGAAAACGAATGTCAAATTAATGTGTGTCCAAGTGAAAACAATAATGATAATTGTCCTGATTTTTACACTTCAAAATCAACTGTCAATCCTTGGATCAACTACGACGGAACAATAATCGTGGAAGTGGAATAGTGTGAAAGTCATGGAGTCAAAATCGCAGAGTTATGGAGTGTTGAAGTGGGAGTAGCCACAGGTTGAGACCTGTGGCTATTTGTTTCTGTCATTGCGAGCGAAGCGAAGCAATCGCTGAATCGTTATTCCAGAATTTATTCCTTCGCCTTCGGTAAAGTTATTGCATGAGCCAGTCGAAGGCCATAACTTTACATTCGCTCAGGAAATAAATTTAATTAAAAATACCCGATTTGCAGAATGCAAACCGGGCAGAGACTCGACGAGCGTGAATATGCGTGTGAACGTCTTGTCAGAAGCGATCACATAAATTTTTTTTGTGATCGTCTTTAGGTCAGAGGAGATGGAACCTTCTACGGTGCCTTCCGGGCCATTGTAGATGAGTTTATCTCCTTGAACTGGAGTTCCATCTTCGTCAGAGCCATGAATGATCAGACTCACACTCCCGTTGTCAATCTTCGTCTCGACTTCGAATTCTACGCCATACTTATCAATGTACGTCCCATTCGGCGCGAGTCCCCAGTCACCAGGCTCGTCCCACGTGACCGTCTGCTCCTTGTCCTGGCCAGCAACGGGCTTGGTCAAGAACAAAGCATCGGTCCGCTTGAATTCGATAAAGACTAACCCCTTGATTTC